>NZ_JBLVQN010000014.1:0-118895 GCF_058323225.1 Neobacillus sp. PVCKKU3 | reverse complement strand
AACGAATTATCAATTATATTATAACGGAGTTAACGCGGTGAATTGATAAAGGAAATAAATAAAATAAAGGCTGTCGAGAGTTTCTCGACAGCCTAAGACCTGTCCCAAAATAAGGACAGGTCTTTTTAGCTTAGCTTATTTCCGCTTAATGATATAGATTTGAAAGGCATTTAAAAGGTTGGATTTATTCTTATATAAATTAAGGCACAATATTACCCGCTGCTTTATAAATTTGATACCATTCTTCTCTTGTTAATTTGATTTCAGATCCCATGCAGGCATCGTGCATTCGACCTGGATTGGTTGTTCCGAGTACGACCTGGATGTTGGCCGGATGGCGGGTAATCCATGCAACCGCAATCGCAGTGTTGGTGACACCGTATTTTTCAGCAATTCCGTCAATAGTTTTGTTCAATTCAGGAAAATGTTCCAAATCCCCAAGGAATGAACCTTCAAAAAAGCCGTGCTGAAATGGGGACCATGCTTGAATGGTTAAATCGTTCAAACGGCAGTATTCTAAAATGCTGCTATCACGATTAATAGCCTGATCAATTTTCATATTTAAGGAAATTCCCGAGTCAATCATCGGAGTATGGGCGATGCTAAACTGGAGCTGGTTGATCACCAGTTTAAATGGTATGTATTTTTGCAGCAGTTCAATTTGGGACGGATTGTGGTTCGACACACCAAAATATTTTACCTTTCCGCTTGTATGAAGCTGTTGAAAAGCTTCAGCAACTTCCTCAGGCTCCATTAGCGGGTCAGGGCGGTGCAAAAGGAGAATATCAAGATAGTCCGTTTTTAAACGTGTTAAGATACCTTCAACAGAATTCAGGATATGATCCTTTGAAAAATCAAAAAAGCCTTCCGGCAAACGGATCCCGCATTTGCTCTGCAAAATCATGTTTTCACGAATTTGGGAATTCATTTGAATGGCGTCAGAAAATATTTCTTCGCATTTACCTCTTCCGTAAATATCGGCATGGTCAAAGAAATTGATCCCTTCTTCCCAAGCCGTACGGATTAACTTTTCTGCCTCTGGCACCGATAACGAGGTTAACCGCATATTGCCCATAATCATGTTAGAAGCTTTTAAATCGGTATTGGCAATGTTTATATATTTCACACTCAATTCCTTCTTTCTTTGACTTTTCCTTCTTACATATTAAAAAAGCCATTGTAAAAAAACAATGGCTTTAATGAAGCATTCATACTATTTCTTTAACCGAGAAATCATATTCATAACATATACGGTATAATTGTTCAATTTCCCACTGTGTGGGGACTTTTGGATTATTGGCTGGACTGCCGCTATTTAATGCATCCTTGGCCATTTTACTGATGGCGCCGGTAAATTTATGTCTGTCGATTCCCCACTCCATTAAATTCGGTATTTTTAAAGCAGAACATAGCTGCTTGACCGATTCTACTGCAAATTTCGCCCTTTCTTCTTTTGAACGATTGGAATGGTTGGGGGCAAAGATATCCCCTAAATCGGATAGCCTGTGAATACAGGAATCCATACTAAATTCAAGTACAGCCGGAAGCAGCATGGCATTGGAATACCCATGTGGAACATGAAACAGCGCCCCAATCGGCCTCGACATTCCATGTACCAGACATACAGACGCATTGGAAAACGCCATTCCTGCCTGAAGCGCGCCAAGCGACATGGCTTCCCTTGCTTCAAGGTTTTCTCCATTCGTATAAGCTTGATAAAGATTTTGGACAATGAGTTTCATGGCTGATAATGCCAGCGAATCTGTCATAGGATGCCCTTTTTTGGAAAGATATGCTTCAATGGCATGGCTTAATGCATCCACGCCTGTTGCGGCAGTTACATGCTGCGGTGAGGAAATGGTTAAGAGCGGGTCGACTATAGCTATTGAAGGCATGAACGCCGGTTGTTTGACCATGATTTTTACATTCGTGGAAGGGTCGGTAATGACCGTGACATCAGTTGCTTCTGAACCTGTTCCGGCTGTGGTAGGAATCGCAATATGCGGGATTGGCATCGCTTCGGCCATTTTTCTGCCGCCTGCATAGTCACCAATATCCCCTCCGTTTGTTACTAATACAGCAACTGCTTTGGCGGTATCGATACAACTGCCGCCGCCAATGGATATAAGTAAATTACACTTTTCCAAACTGAACTGCTCAAGTGCTTCAGAAACATAGTTGACTGTCGGTTCAGAGTCTAAGCCTAGAAATACACGGCTTTGAACACCATGATTTGCTAATAACTGTTTGCATTTATCAACAACGCCAAGGTGATTCATGACTTTGTCTGAAATAATTAACGCTCTATCCCCTAATCCTGCGGCTTCCACTCCTACTCGGTTAAATGCCTGTTTTCCATAAACGATACTTTGCGGAGTCCTAAAATAAGCAATATCCTTCATCAAAAAAATCCCCCTTCCTATGTAAACGATTACATAATAACAAAAGGAGAAAAAGAATTGTGTTGAAACTTGTTATATTCTTCAATTTTTTTTAAAACCTTTTGAGCCTAAGCACCAATAAAAAATTATTGAACCGTACCTAATTGTCTGTCATATTCCATGATAATCCGGGACAAACTGATTAGTACGATATATGTTTACTTTAAAAATGAGTATTTAGTCCTAAAGGTATATCCTTGGAAGGGGAAGTTGGCTTGTCAAATCCAATTGAAAAGTTATTTTGGAGCATTGCCCTTCCGGGGTTTGGGCAATTATTAAATAAAAAATATCTTAAAGGTTTCTTGTTTGTATTTTTAGAAATTCTGGTGAATACACAAGCAAATTTCAATACCATCATCATGCTAAGCTTTCATGGAGAGATTGAAAAGGCAATTGCTTTAACTGATTATCAGTGGCTGATGTTTTATCCTTGCTTATATTTCTTTGCGATGTGGGATGCGTATAAGGATGGAGGCGGAGGCAGTGAAAGATATTCCTTTCTTCCCTTCGTATTTGCCGCTTATTTTGTCACGGTCGGCTGTATGTATTCTCCGAAATTAAAAATCTTTGGTGTTCTGTTTGGACCAGTCTGGCTGCCAATGTTGTTTGTCATACCCGGGGTTGTGGTAGGGTTTATTATAAAAGCTATAATAAAAAAATTCGCTGAACCAAAAAAGCAAGCTTTTGATTAAAGTTTGCTTTTTTAGTATTTATTTTCCCATCATTTCCAAGACAAATAAAAATCCTAACATCAGCAGATGTTAGGATTAATGATGACCTGTGAGGGGTTCGAACCCCCGACCTCAACCCTGTCAAGGTTGCGCTCTCCCAGCTGAGCTAACAGATCAATATTTAAGCTACAAATATTATTATAGTAAAAAAAACAAAAAAGTCAATAACAATTTTTCATTAAATACCCCTCTAAAAAAACAGAACACACATTCCTCTTTTTATTGATTAAAGAACTAATGTTCGGTTATAATGATTTATAGAAAGGAGGAGTTTTAAAATGGATGGCCTGTTTATTCGTTCCATCGAAGAAAATATTCCTTTGGAGATGATTTATCTTGCCGAAAACCAGGAAATTACCCAGCGAAGATTAATAATTAAAGAAGTAACTGACGAATACATTCGCGCCTACTGCCTGCTGCGGAAACAAATCCGTACCTTTAAACGGGATAATATTCTTTCCATCATGCCTGATCAGCATCATAAAAGCCGTTACCTGCATTAATCCTCAAGCCTTGCCCCCCTTATCCTTACACACATATCTGCATTTCCACTTTCATTATGGTAAAATTCTTTTTGTAAAACAGTTGAACTCGGGGGGATTTTTCAAAATGGATTATCCAAGAGGTACCATTACAGAACAAACATTTTACAGCAATGAACTTGGAGAAGAAATGCAGCTGCTCATTTACCTTCCAGCCAATTTCTCACCGCTATATAAATACTCGCTGCTGATTGCTCAGGATGGCCGTGATTATTTTCAGCTTGGCCGAATTGGTCGAGTGGCAGACGAGTATCTTTCTTTAAAAGAAATGGAAAATTTAATTATTGTTGGGGTACCCTATAAGAATGTAAAGGACCGCCGCAGAAAATATCATCCTGCCGGAGACCAAAACCGGCAATACATACGCTTCCTTGCACATGAATTAGTCCCCTTTTTGGACAGTGAGTATCCAACCTACCAAGTTGGGACAACCAGAGCACTTATAGGGGACTCGCTTGGTGCAGCGGTTTCCTTAATGACTGCATTGCAATACCCGCATACGTTTGGGAAAGTGCTGCTTCAATCTCCCTATGTGGACGAGATTGTGTTAGAAGCTGCCAAGCATTATACAGAGCCGTTATCACTGGAAATTTATCATGTCATAGGAAAACTCGAAACTGAAGTGAAAACAACAGATGGAAAAATCAGCGATTTTCTGACACCCAATCGAGAGCTTTCAAAAGTCCTTTCCAAAAAGCCTTTTAGTTATTTTTATGAAGAATTTAATGGAAATCACACTTGGACCTATTGGCAGCCAGACTTACGACAGGCACTTAAAATGATGTTCTAGTAAGCCATTTGAATTATTTATTATATTTAGAAAATTTGTTATAATAAAAAGTACCCATTTTTACTCACTATTTTCCTTGTCATTCCTTGACTTATGATAGAACCCATTACTTAATACGGAGGTATCGCTATGAAATTTGGAGTTGTTATTTTTCCATCTAAAAAGCTTCAAGACCTTGCAAATTCTTATCGCAAGCGCTACGATTCGCATTATGCTTTAATTACACCGCATTTGACATTAAAAAATGCCTTTGAAGCAACTGAGGAAGATGTGAAAGAATTCGCCGATAAACTGCGGAAAATTGCCGGCAACACGCAGCCTTTCACCTTAAAAACCACTAAAGTGAGTTCTTTTCATCCGGTTAACAATGTTATTTACTTTAAAGTTGAGCCGACAGAAGAACTAACTTCCTTACATGCAGAAGTTAATAAAGAATTTAGCGAACAAAATCCGGAATACGCATTTGTTCCCCATATTACAATTGGCCAGAATCTATCCAATGATGAACACTCCGATGTTTACGGGTCGCTGCGTATGAAAAGAATTGACCACGAAGAAACGATTGACCGTTTCCATCTCCTCTACCAGTTGGATAACGGCTCTTGGACAGTTTCTGAAACATTTCGGTTTGGAAAGGAATAGTTCTAAGTGACAGTAAAAGTTGTTGAAAACCCAAAAGAACTCGAGGACGCCTACACAGTTCGGAAAATAGTTTTTGTAGATGAACAAAACGTCCCCTTTGAAGAGGAAATTGATCAATTTGAAAATGATGCCACTCATTTTGTGTTGTACCATGAAGGCAGTCCAGTAGGGGCCGGACGATTCCGAAATGTTGAGGGCTATGGAAAGGTTGAACGAATTTGTGTACTCAAAGAGGCTAGAAACATTGGTGCCGGTAAAGCCATTATGGAGACAATCGAATCCCATGCCCGGGAAAAAAACTTCCAAAAGCTAAAACTTAACGCCCAGACACATGCCATCCCCTTTTACGAAAAATTGGGCTACGAGGTAGTTTCAGAGGAATTCATGGATGCCGGAATTCCACACAAAACAATGGTAAAGAATTTATAAAAATATGCACTTGCCAACATTAAGGTTGGCAGGTGCTTTTTATTGGTTTTCTTCAAAACTTCTTTCCCACCATTCCAGGTTTTGATATGATAGAACATGTCTTATTTCAAAATAGAGGGTTATAAAAATGAAAACAGCAGTTTATCGAAATCGGAATATTGTGATTGACGAGCTCAATCGTGAGCAATTCCAGTCTATTTACATCGCCGGAAAAAGAGGCGAACTATCTTGTCCTACTTGTAAAGAAAAGGTGCAGCTGTATCTGGGAATCCTGAGTGACCCCCATTTTTTCCACCATTCTTTACCGCAAAAGAGCTGTCCGGTACAAGAAAGACTTGACACAGGGCTTCAGCCACAAACAGAAAATCACTATATTGAACGAAACGGGTTTAGAATTCCCCAGGGCAGAACCATTACAGAAGAAAATTCTGCTCCTGTAAAATTTAAAACAGCAAAACCTATCGAATATAAAGTTCCGTTTAAGCAAACACAAACAAATTCTCCAGGAAGCCTTCCCCCCTATTTGCAGCAGCTATCAGCAAATGGAGTTATTTTAGATGATAGTCAGACGAAAGCAGTAATAGATACGGAAGGCCCCTTATTAGTGCTTGCCGGTGCCGGAAGCGGCAAAACAAGAGTGCTGACTTGCCGGACCGCGTTCATGCTCGAGGCTAAACAAATCGATCCTCGAACCATAATGTTGGTTACATTCACCACCAAAGCAGCAGCCGAAATGAAAAATCGTCTTCTTTCCTATCCAAATATGAAGCGTGAAAAAATCCAGCAGCTCATAACCGGCACGTTCCACAGTATCTTTTACCGGATTCTCATGTTCCACGATGCCGCCAGTTGGTCCTCTGACAAGCTGTTAAAAAAAGAGTGGCAGCGGGATAGAATTTTGAAAGAGGCCGGTAAAGAACTCGATTTGTCCGAAAAGGAATTTGCTTATGATCTAGCACTGCAGCAAATTGGACTATGGAAAAATACGATGCTCCTCCCCGCAGAGGTCAGACCGGCATCAGAATGGGAAGAAAAAACTGCAATTTTATATAAAAAATATGAGGATTACAAAAAGCGTGAAGGTTTGTTTGATTTTGATGACATGCTGATCGGTTGCTATCAGCTGTTGAAAACCACTCCTGCCCTATTGGAGTATTATCAAGACCGATTTCAATATTTTTTAATCGATGAGTTTCAGGACATCAACAAAGTTCAATATGAATTGATTAAACTACTATCGAAAAAGCACAAAAATGTTTGTGCTGTTGGTGACGATGACCAGGCCATTTACTCCTTCAGAGGAAGCGACCCAAATTTTCTGCTTGAATTTGAAATGGACTTTCATTCATCAAAGACAGTAACGCTTGAACAAAATTACCGTTCATCTCATGAGATTGTTTCGGCCGCCAATCAAGTAATTTCTGCTAATAAATTGAGAAAAGCAAAAAAAATGCAGGCGCAATTTTCTAGCGTTGAAAGGCCACTTACTTTTTTCCCTTTTGACGAAGAGGAGGAAGCCACTATGATTGTCACTGATATTTCTGAGCGGATTGCGAACGGAGCAAATCCCGCTGATTTTGCGATTTTGTATCGGACCAATGCTGCTTCAAGGGCCGTGTTTGAACGGCTGGCGGGTTCGAATCTCCCTTTTAAAATCGATATGGATGCTGAAGCCTTTTATGACCGTTATATCATCAGATGCGCCCTAGCCTTTTTAAAGGTCAGCTTAAATGAAGAAGATCCAAACAGCATGACAGAAATTTTGCCATTATTATTTTTAAAACAATCGGCCCTGAAGGACATGAAAGCACTTAGTATCCTTCAGGACTGCAGTCTCCTTGAGGCACTGATGCATTTAAAAACATCCCATGCCTTTCAGGAAAAAAAATTAAAAAAGGCAGTTCCGCTGATTCGCGCCCTTAAAACCTTGACACCTGCAAAAGCGATTGAAAAGATTGAAAAGGAAATAGGCTTCCTGGATTTTCTTAAAAAGCGCGGCAACGAGGCAAATCAAATCGAAAAAGGCTCAGATGATTTGAAGGATTTAAAAGTGGCGGCGAAAAGCTTTGACACGATCGACGTTTTTTTAGAACATGCTGAACATATGGCAGCGATGAATAAGGAAATAAAAAATTTAAGCAAACATTTTCGCGATGCTATCACCTTAAGCACTATTCACAGGGCTAAGGGACTTGAGTATAAATATGTATATTTGCTTGGCGCAGTCGATGGCAGCCTCCCGCACGACTACGCATTGGAAACAAGTCGAAACGGGGACTTTTCCGGACTCGAAGAAGAACGAAGGCTGTTTTATGTTGCTATGACCCGGGCTCAAGAAGGTCTATATTTATCTATTCCGGACAATCGAAGAGGAAAAAAAGCCAACCGTTCCAGATTTCTCGCACCACTTTTAAAAATAAACAAAAAGGCCAAATTCCAATAAGGAAAGCGGCCTTTTTGCTTATTTCTTATTCATCATGTTTGAAATGGTATTGAAATCAAGACTTTTTCCATCTTTAATGATGGTATTGCAAATCTGATCTTCTAATTCCTTACTAATCGGCTTGTTTGCAAGCTGAGAAACTTTGCGAATGACCCCACGTACTGTCTTTTCGTCTTTAAAGTTGGCATTCTGAAGAGAATTAGCCAAATCAAAAATATCTTTCATATTTACGCCAGTTTTTTTCTCTATATTCTTAAAGAAACCATTATCCATGATCAAAATTCACACTCCTTCATAAACTACTTTATTGTATGAAGGAATGAAAAAATGGTGAAAAAAGAAAAGGATAGCCAAAAAATGGCCATCCTTTCCAGTAGTCCATTCACCTATTAATACCAGCTAGCACCTACGATGATTAATAGAATGAAAAGAACTACGATTAATACGAAGCTGCCGCCATAACCAAAGCCGCCGCCGTAGCCGTAGCCGAAACCTCCACAACCCCACATAGATAGATTCACCTCTCTTTAGTAATCTCATTAATACAATATGAAATCACTAAAAAAAGTGTATAGGCACGAATAAGCTATTCATCCATTTAAGAAAAAAAATCAGCATTTACCCTTTTGGCTTAAATACGAGTGCTCCAATAAATCCAAAAATAATCGCGGCTGATACTCCAGAACTGGTCACCTGAAACATCCCGGTTAACACGCCTATTAGCCCATGGTTGTTGGCATCATCAAGCGCTCCGTGCACCAGTGCATTTCCAAAGCTGGTTATCGGAATGGTTGCACCTGCTCCGGCAAAATTAATAAGTGGCTCATACAACCCAAATCCCGCCAAAATCGCCCCGGCTACAACCAATAGGCTTAATGTATGTCCTGGTGTAAGCTTGGCAACATCAAATAATAGCTGGCCAATGACACAAATCAATCCGCCTATGACAAAAGCCCAAAAAAACATCGCTAACATAATCGTCACCTCTTTAATTGTTCATTTCTATGCCAACTGCATGGGCAATACATGGAATCGATTCATTTTGTTGAAAGGTGAGCGGGGATAACAATGCTCCGGTAGCAACAAGCAAAATCCGTCTGTATGTACCCTTCCTCATTTCATTCAGTAAATGTCCATACAAAACTGTTGCTGAACATCCTGCTCCGCTTGCTCCGGATTGAACGGGCTGGTCATCCTTATAGATGAGGATCCCGCAATCCTGAAATTGCTTTCTTTCAAGCTTAAGTCCGCTTTTGTTAATTAATTCAAAAGCAGCGTCATGTCCGACTCTCCCCAAGTCGCCAGTAATAATTAGGTCATAATAAGATGGATCAAGGCCAAGATCCCGAAAATGGGCCATAATCGTATCTGCTGCTGCAGGAGCCATCGCACCTCCCATATTGAACGGGTCAGTTAAACCCATATCAATTACCTTTCCTATGGTTGCTGATGTTGTGACAGGGTTTTTCTTCCCCGGTTCGTTTGGCTGAATGATTCCAACACCAGCCCCTGTAACCGTCCATTGAGCCGTTGGAGGCTTTTGGCTGCCGTATTCTGTTGGATAGCGAAACTGTTTTTCAACCGCGGCATTGTGGCTAGATGCTCCCGTCACCACATTTTGTGCTCCCTGATAATTGACAATAAATGAGGCTAGCGCTAAGCCTTCCATGGAAGTGGAACAAGCCCCAAATAACCCGAAATAGGGGATCTGCATAGTCCTTGCTGTAAAACTAGTTGGCGTTATTTGATTAATTAAATCACCGGCAATTAAAAATTGAATTTTTTCTTTCTCAATATTTGCTTTATCCAGTGCAATTTTTATCGCTTCTTCAAGCAAGATTCGATGGGCTTTTTCATAGGACTCCTGGCCCATCCATAAGTCTTCATACAATAAATCGAAGTCATTTGCCAAGTTTCCGTTAGCCTCAAAGGGGCCTCCTGTTACCCCAGTCGCCGATATCATCGGTTTATTTTGAAAGACCCACGATTGATGTCCTTTTAGCAATTACAAAACCCCCCAAATGCTTAAAACCGTTCTAATCAGCGCTACCACAAAGGCTGCAAATACACCAAAAAGAAGAACTGAGCCTGCAAGCTTAAACATATTGCCGCCAACTCCTAACACAAACCCCTCTGTGCGATGTTCAATGGCTGCGGAGATAACGGCGTTGCCAAAGCCAGTGACCGGAACTGCGCTCCCCGCCCCTGCAAACTGCCCCAGCCGATCATAAACACCGAAGCCGGTCAAGAGCATGGAGAGAAACACCATTGTGGCCACCGTTGGATTCCCGACACTTTGTTCCGTAAAATTAAAAAAGTAAATGTAAAAATAACTGATGGCCTGGCCGATTGCGCATATCAGTCCGCCAACAAAAAAAGCCCTGATACAATTTTTTAAAACTGGCCGTTTCTTTTCGTGCTTTTGTTGAAGCTGCTGGTATTTTTGCTGCTCGGGTGTCATATTTTTCTGTTTGCTTGCCATCATTGCATCCCCTTTCCTACTTGATATCCTCTGTCATTTTAACGATTTCATTAAAACGTTTTTCTGCATCCCGATGGTTAAACTTAGACGATGACCTCATCTTTTCATCAAGCCGTACAACTTCCAGAAAGATTTTATAATCACTTGAGACGGTAAATTTCTCTTTTGGGTATTTTTTCTCAAGCATTTTGGTAACATTTTTTTCAATCTTTTTCATGTTAAAGCGATGCAAATGCTTTACCTTGTAGGCAACAAGGATTGCATCTTTTCCTTTGACGACAGCGACATCATACAATTCTGGGATAGAACTTACATCTCGTTTAATTTTCTCTACCTGGTCATTTCCTTTATGCCCATCAGTGACAACTGGTGGTGGATTTGTGGTTTTCACGAGCGCGAGCTGGCTGTCTTTTGCTTTTTGGTCCTGACTGCAGGAAACCAGTAAGGTCACGCAAATCAATATAATGAATCGATATGTATTACGCATAACGGTATTCATCCCTTTTTTTATAAATATGACTGTCATTAGTTTTTTCGACATTGACTAAAAATATGACTAAGTTAATGCTGATTAGAGAAAAAATAAAACTGCCAGTAACCCAGCAGTTTTTCACTTCTACTTATTTGTCTTCTTCCCACAGCCACAGCCTTGTTTTTTTATAGCATTTGATGGCTGGTAAACCTTTGTTGTTTCAGTTTGCTTCTTTTTCTTTGTCACGTTTTTCCCTCCAATCAAATACAATTCATTAGTTACTAATCATCATATGAAAAAGCGTAAGTCTTGTCTCAGGCAAAAATCCTTATTTCCCAATAAAATATTGAATAATTGTTTCAATGATGGCCGCCATACCAGCAACAGCCAGGATAAGTATAATTGGCTCCGCCCAAACAGGGAAAAGGAAGGATATTCCTACCAAAATGGCAGAAGACCATATACCTGTACACCAATAACAACTTAGCAATTCACCCATAAATCGCCTTATTCCAAACTTTTTTGGAATATAATAAATTTCCACTTCACCTTCTGCATTTACTTCCTCTACCTCATCAAAAAAGGGATTGCGTAAAAATTCAGCAATTTTATCAAAAACAATTAACCTCGTAAACCGAAAGCTGGCCAATGCTAAAAGGAGCAGTTGCATAAGACTTATCTTCATGTTAAAAAACCCTTTCATTTTTGGACTAATGACTGTGTATGAAAATAGCCTAATTTTGGTAAATAAGGCAATTGTCCGTAACCCATAAGGCTCTCGTTAAATATGTTAGTAATGTAAGATATATTACGGATTAAGGAGGAAAAATAAATGGGTTGTGGGAGCTTTAGAAATAATCACGACAACGGCAATTGCGTATGTCAAGTAGTTCGCGCGATTAAAGATATCCAAGATAATGCTGTTGAAGCAGCGGAATGCCAATCCTGTACCAGCTGCTTTAATGAGCCGCTTGGTTCATTAGTCTCACCTGTTAAAGAAATGGTTGATACGCGCGTATTCGTTTTAAAAACAGCTGATGGTACACCATTCCACGCATTCTTCAATGACGATTACAATGCATGCGTCTCCATCTATTTCCGCGTAGAGGATGTGTTCGATAACTGCTGTGCAACGCTTCGCGTCTTAGTTCCTGGCAAAAAAGACGGCGGAAACTTTGTTCCAGTCAATTTCGTAAAAGGCGATGACAAATGCTGCATTAACCTTTCTAAACATTGCCAAGTTACTTGCTTCAAGGCGAGCAACGATTGTGTAACGGTTGACTTAAGCTGCTTCTGTGCCATTCAATGTATTGCCGACGTAAACCTTGGAATTTGCAACAGTTAAATAAATTAGCCAGTCGGTAAATCGGCTGGCCTTTTTTTATTTATTCATTATCGCTTTATTCCAATCATGATGACATTTGTAATATCATCAACTGGGAATGTTCTTTGAGTTTTATTATGGTATTCAATGGTTATTTGATTGTCCTCATAACTAATCAGGTAGCCCAAATGTTTCTCATCATCAATATTAAAGACACATGGAACAGGCGGAAGCACTTTTGGAAAGTTAATTAAATATTCAAGTCTTTCCTTTACCGTCATTTCCTTAAATGGTTTTACTCGATTAAAGGAAGATCGGTTATTCTCCACAGGTATTGAAGATGCTGCTTCTCTTATTTGAGTTTCCATCCCATTTGAATCTTTCTCCATCTTCGCATGAGGGACATTCTTTTTACTTTCATCTGTCCTTATATTCTCTTCCATTGCCGGTTCAGCTTCTAGCTTACTTCTGAAGATTTCCTGCATATGATAGTTTGCGGGATTCCTTGAAAATGGCTGTTTAATAAAGAAAAGTGGTCCCTGATCTTTTGTATTTGACATATAAGCACCTCCCTTACGGCATCCTACACTTTTATATATATGTGAATGGACTATAGGCGTTAACTGTTTTTTTCCATATAAAAAAGCCCGCAGTTCATTTTGCGGGCTTTTTATATTACATAATATGATATCCTGAGTCTACGTGAATATTTTCCCCTGTAATTCCACGGGACAGATGGCTAAATAGGAAAACGGCAGTATCGCCTACTTCCTCCGGCGTTGTTGTTCTCCGTAATGGTGCTTTTTCTTCAATTTCCTTTAAAATCAAGTTAAATTCACCGATTCCTTTTGCGGATAGTGTTCGGATTGGACCGGCAGAAATGGAATTTACACGAATATTATCTTTACCTAGGTCCGCAGCTAAATAGCGAACGCTTGCATCAAGGGAAGCTTTTGCAACACCCATAACATTGTAATTTTTGATGGCTCTTTCTCCCCCAAGGTATGTGAGAGTAACGATGCTGCCGCCTTCTGTCATGAGGCCGCGTGCTTCCTTCGCTACTGCCGTTAAGGAATAGGAGCTGATATTATGTGCCAGCAGGAAGCCGTCTCTTGTTGTATTCATATATTCGCCTGATAATTCTTCCTTATTGGCGAATGCAATACAGTGGGCTATTCCATGAATAGTGCCAACCGCTTCTTTTATTTCAGCAAAACAAGCAGCAATTGCTTCGTCACTAGTCACATCACATGGCAGCACTAAAGTTCCCTCTGCATTTAAGGACTCCGCTAATTCCCGTACACTGCTCTCCAGTCTTTCCCCGGCAAACGTAAATACTAACCGTGCCCCAGCGTCATGAAGTGAGCGGGCAATCCCCCAAGCGATACTCCGCTTATTAGCAACACCCATTACGACAAATGTTTTTCCAGTTAAAGATAAATTCATTTTAAAAAAATCCTCCTACATGATAACTGATATTAGTACTTGGTACTAATTCTACACTAATTCTGAATAAATGAAAAGTACTTGCCTTTTCTAATAATAGCTTTTGCCTGTTTCTGAAAATTCAAGCTCCCTTTTCAGTTCATCCACATATTCCTTTGAACCTGTGACAATCAGTCGGTCATGCATTTGCAGCTCCGTGTCACCATGAGGGACGATGGAATCCTTTCCTCTGAAAATCCTGACAAAAATAACATCCCCGGTAAACGGAAATCTTCTTAATGACATACCATCAAATAATTCATTATTCATGACAATTTCATATAACCCAGTTTCCTGATTCGTCAATAAATTTATGACTGCAGGAGACTCAATCATCGCCCGAAGCAGCGCTTTTGTAGACATAAAGGAGGAGAACACCTCTACCCCATGCTCACGAAGCCTCAGCTCCAATTCAGGACTTTCAATTCTGGCAATGACCCTTGGAACTCCTTTTTCTTTCGCAGCTATAGCAAGGTCTGCATTCACTTCCTGGTTTCCTGTTAAGATTACTACTATTTCAGACTCGAACACTTTTGTATTTTCAATGGCCTCCTGCGAATAATCCTCGATTTCCTTTATATCAAATACCGAGTCAGCAAATGGTTTTTCGGCCTTTTCAAATTTTTGATGATACAAAACCGGATTATAGAGTCCGGACTTTAATTCCAGGGAAACAGGCAAAGTAATCTGGTTAGCACCTAAGAAGGCAATGGACACCTTCCTGCCCTCCGCTGCTTCTCGAGGAAACAGCTTTTTAAAAACAATTGGCGTAAAAATTGAGGTAATCACAGCGACAAGAATTAGTGTTCCTTTCATTTGCTCTGATATAACCCCAATCCGTTCTCCGATTGTCGCTGCAGCAATAACAAGTGACAATGTGGAGGTAAGCAGAAATCCCGAGGCAATTACGGTTTTCATATCGTACCAAATTTTCAAAAGGTACACAGGAATTAGCTTCGAAAATAATAGCCCAATCAATAAAAGCGGTATTAATAACAACAGTTTCTTTTCACTTAATAACGACCAAATGTCCAGTTCTACACCTACCATTACAAAGAAGATAGGAATTAAAAATCCGTAGCCAAAGGAATCAAGCTTATGAACAAGCTCTTGGTTTGGTGCCAACAAAGAAACAAGGACACCTGCCAAAAATGCTCCCAGAATATTTTCAGCACCGACTGTTTCGGATAATCCTACCAGCACAATAATCAGCATAAATACAGCCCTCGTGCCGATTTGGACCGTCCCTGTTGACAGTGTTTCAATAAAGCTTCGATTTTTAAATCTTTTACCAATGAAATAAAGGATAATTCCTGCTCCAAACAAAATCAGCAGAAGCCATGTATCCCCCTCGCCCCCTTCATTCAGGGAAACAAAGAGGGCCAGCAGAATCATGGTAGCCAAATCAGCAATAACTGCTACCAGTAAGATAATCTGCCCAATCACCGTTTTCATTAAGTGAGCTTCTTTTAAGGTGGGCACGACTACTCCCAATGAAATCGTCGAAATAATCAATGTCATTAGGAACGCGTTATCGATAAATCCTGACAAAACAAAGAGATACGATAAACCGAGTGAGAGAATGAAGACACCTGCAAAGATTACGGATGAGACCAGAAAGGAATTAGGTTCTTTTTTCCCGTTTTGAAGAGTCTCACGTTTTTTTCCGCGTGAAAAAGCCGTGAAGTCAATTTCAAGACCGCTTAGGAACATAAGAAAAATAAAGCCAAGTGTAGACAGGGTGGACAGCCA
Organism: Neobacillus sp. PVCKKU3; assembly: GCF_058323225.1. NCBI lineage: Bacteria > Bacillati > Bacillota > Bacilli > Caryophanales > Bacillaceae > Neobacillus > Neobacillus sp. PVCKKU3. Next base: position 103,362 of record NZ_JBLVQN010000014.1, on the reverse strand, counting down.
CATATCTTCATGAACGATATTGAATCCACTCTTACCAATAATGAGGCCCATGATAATTTCCGCAACAACAACTGGAATAAAATTTAATTTAAATCGATGCAATAGAATTGGAGTTAGAAATGCCATTGTCACAACAATTAATAATGAAATAATGGAGACGTGTTGTTCCATCATACTCCTCCCTTACGGATAGTAATAAATGCTCGCCATCCGACAAAAAATAAGAATCGGAAAGGGGCAACAATTATGAAAATAGATATTATTGGAGATATCCATGGATGTTTCACAGAATTCTCGGAGTTAACTGCAAAATTAGGTTACGATTTGAAAAGTGGGATTCCCCTCCATCCGGAAAACAGAATACTCGGGTTTGTCGGTGATTTAACTGACAGAGGTCCAAATTCTCTCAAAGTGATTGAAATCGTTTGGAAGCTGGTCATAGAGCAGGAAAAAGCTTTCTATACACCTGGAAACCATTGCAATAAGTTGTATCGCTTTTTCCTTGGCAACAAAGTCCAAATTTCCCACGGACTAGAAACAACCGTGGCAGAGTATGAAACATTATATAAAAAAGACCAAGATTCCATTCGAAAAAAATTTATGGATCTTTATGAAAATGCTCCATTGTACTTAGTATTAGACCAGAAAAAGTTAATAATCGCCCATGCAGGAATTAAACAAGAATTGATTGGAAAGAAAAATAATCAAGTAAAGACATTTGTTCTCTACGGAGATATTACAGGTGAAAAGCACCCGGACGGATCCCCTGTCAGAAGAGACTGGGCTAAACAGTATCACGGGGAAGCTTATATTGTTTATGGACATACGCCTGTGAAGGAGCCAAGAATTATTAATAAAACGTATAATATTGACACAGGGGCTGTTTTTGGCGGCAAACTTACCGCCTTAAGATATCCAGAAATGGAACTGGTCTCCATTCCCTCTACAATGCCATATATCGAAGAAAAATTTAAACAATTTGAATAGAAATAAAAATAAAAGAAGGCTGGCCTTTTTAGTCATGACCAGCCTCTATTAATTTCTTCATATCATCCGGCAAAGGTGCCGTAAAGGTCATTTCCTCCCGGGTAAGGGGATGAATGAAGTGGACTTCTTTACAATGTAACGCCTGCCTATCAATTAACGAGGTGTCTCCCCCATATAAGTCATCACCGAGAAGAGGATGACCCAAGTAAGACATATGGACCCTGATTTGATGGGTCCGTCCGGTTTCCAGGCTCAGCTCAACCTGGGTAAATTCCCTATGCCTTGATATGACTCGGTAATGGGTACAGGCATATTGTCCACCCTCACGGACCTCCCTTTCGATGATGCTTTCCGCTTTACGTCCGATTGGGGCGTTTACCGTGCCTCTGTCCGCCGACAACAAACCGCCTGCAAATGCTTCATAGGTTCGTTTCACTTGAGATTTCCGCTGCATTAAACTAAACAAATGATGAACATGACGATGTTTAGCCACTAAAACAATCCCTGAAGTATCCCGATCTAGCCGGGTTACAATGTGGGCTGTAGCAGTTAGTCCTGTTTTTTGATAATATCCTACTAGGGCATTTGCTAGGCTCCCGGCAGGATGCTCCCGTGACGGAATTGTACTCATACCGGCAGGTTTAACGACAACCAGCAAAAATTCATCCTCAAACAGAATCGTCATTGGAAGCTTCTCTCCCGGAAAACTAGGGCTCTCGGAAGGGAATATCACTGTCAGTACATCCCCTTCAACGAGCTTATACCTTACATTTACATCTTCACTGTTGACAAGGATTCTCCCGCCCTTGAATTTAATATCCGTCAGAGCAGTCCGAGAGATTTCTTCCATCTTTAAAAACTCTTTAATGAGCAATCCGGCACTATTATCATCAATACTCCACTGAAGTTGAAAATTTTTTGTCATACCGTGTTTTCCTTCATTTAGTCCGAAATAAATGAATCATGTACTCTTTTCCAGAAAGGAAACGGGCGGAACCTAGCAAAGCGGATTTTTTCCTCTGGAACCCGGAATTGGATTGACTTTACATCCTTATGAAGCAGGGTTAAATGATCAATTGTAATCTGGAAATCCGTCCGATTTACGGGCTTTAACATACATGTGTGGTGTGCTGGCAGAATAAGCGGCGAACCCACTGTTCTGAAAACCCTGTTGTTAATGGATGCCATTTCCGCCACTTGAAGGGCTTGGATGGACGGGTGAATAATAGCTCCGCCTAGTGCTTTATTATAGGCTGTACTTCCGGAAGGGGTAGAGATACAAAGACCATCACCACGAAATCTTTCAAAATGCTGGCCGCGTATTTCTACATCCATGACCAGCGTTCCCTCCACACCCTTTACGGTAGATTCATTCAACGCTAGGTACCTGGATTCCTTACCCGCATGGGAATAACGAATAATGACCTCCAAAAGTGGATATTCAACAACCTGAAACGGTGTCTTTGCAATGGCAATGACCAGCTTTTCGATTTCCTCAGGGGTCCAATCTGCATAAAAACCGAGGTGCCCAGTATGGATCCCAACAAATGCAGTTTTATCCAAACGGCTGCTGTAACGGTGGAAAGCATATAAGAGCGTCCCGTCTCCTCCTACGGAGATGACGATATCCGGCTGGTCTTCATCGTACTTTAACTCAAAATCCAGCAAATAGGTCCTCATTTTATGCATAAGAATATTTGATTTTTGATCCCCTTTAGATGTTATCGCAAATTTCATCTTTTTTACCCCTTGTATTGGAATAATCATAATAAACAGCGGCTCATTTTTTTTCTTCTTGGGCTGTTTCCTTCTTTCTCGTAAAAAAAGCCTGTGCTTCTTTAATTTCACCGCGGATAAGTGACATTTCCTCATCTAAACGGAATGCCGCCTCTGCCGCACGCTGGAGGCGCATTTTTATATCAGTAGGAAAAGCACCTTTATACTTATAGTTTAAAGAGTGTTCAATGGTTGCCCAAAAATTCATGGCCAATGTACGAATTTGTATTTCGGCTAGAATTTTCTTTTCCCCGTGGATGGTTTGCACCGGGTATTGAATGACAACGTGATAGGAACGGTATCCACTGATTTTTTCATGAGAAATATAATCCCTTTCCTCCACTATTTCAAAATCATTGCGGTTTCGGAGCAGCGAAACGACCCGATAAATATCCTCCACAAACTGGCACATAATCCGAAGGCCGGCAATATCCTGCATTTCTTCTTCAAGTTTATCTAAAGGTATTCCTTTTTGGTTTGCTTTATCTAAAATACTGGCAATTGGCTTTACCCTACCGGTTACAAATTCAATCGGTGAATGTGTCGAATCGAGTTCAAATTGACCTCTCATTCCCTTTAATTTTATCTTGAGCTCATTAATTGCCTGCTTATAAGGGGTTAAAAATTGGTCCCAATGCTTCATGACTCCACCTCGACAAGAACAAATTATGGATGAAAAACCGTTTCTGCTTTTTCAACCATTTCTTTACCGTAATTGCTATTTCCTTTTATGTTGTTAATAATAAAATCAAACTCTTCCTTAAAACGCTGAAGTTCTATTTTTTCATTTCCGTCGGATATCCAAACCGAAAGTTCTGCAGCCATTTTCAGGTCGGGCCAGATTGGTTCTGGGAGCACGATGTATGTATAGTCATCTGAATCTTCCATTAGATAAATAAAGGAATAATGTTCTGAATCCACAAGGATTTGTTCGGCCGGAACTAAACCAGTTATTGCTTCCGATACTTCTAAAACAAGTGCATTTTCCATTATATTTGCTGCTTGGACTATTAGTTTTTTCCTCATTTTTTACCTCCATCTTCCATACCCACTATTTTAACATAATTCCTCATTTCTCCCAAGGATTGCAGTTTCCACTGAAGATGAGATAATGTAAATAATTTTTATCGGAAAGGAAGACAAACGATGCCGCAAAATATTGAAATAGAATTTAAAAACATGCTGACAAAAGAAGAATATTTAAGATTATTAAACGATTTTCAAATTGATGAAATAAACATTTTTTCTCAGGAGAACCATTACTTCGATACGAAGGATTTTGCCTTAAAGGATAGGGGTTCAGCTTTAAGAATTCGGTTAAAAAAGAATAGCTGGGAAATGACATTAAAGCAGCCTGCAGAAATCGGACTTCTTGAAACAAATCAAATACTTAGCGAAAAGGAGGCTCTAGAAGCAATTCAATTTGGGAGACTTCCTTCGGGCCAAATAAAGGTGATCATAGAAGAAATAGGTATCCCCTTTGGTAAATTGGTTTATTTCGGATCTTTGGCAACAAGACGCGCTGAAGCTGCGTTTAAGAAAGGCGTTCTCGTTTTCGACCACAGTATTTACCTAAATCAAGAGGATTTTGAACTAGAATATGAGGCTGAAAACTTTCAGGAGGGGCAGGAAGTCTTTTTGCAGCTGTTAAAAAATTATCAAATTCCTGTTAGAAAAACAGAAAACAAAATTCGCCGCTTTTACAGGCAGAAATACTTCTTATAAATTAGTTTCGTAAGAAAATCCATATTGGACACATTAATAATATCCTTTTTTCTGGAGCAATTCATTTGAGATAAAAATTAGGCATTGTTAAAATGAATGTAAACTTGATGATGACGAGAGGAGGAGTTGTCAACATGATGAATAATCAGCAAACACCATTTGAGGTTATTGGAGAAGAAACGCTCCATCGTCTTGTGGACACTTTTTATGGCCTTGTTGCACAACATCCTGACCTTGCTCCTATATTCCCAAATGACTTTTCTGAAATTGCCCGTAAACAAAAGCAATTTTTAACCCAATATTTAGGCGGCCCTCCACTTTATACTGAGGAACATGGACACCCGATGATGCGCGCCCGCCATCTGCCCTTTCCGGTTACGCCAATACGTGCCAAAGCCTGGCTATCATGCATGACCAAAGCAATGGATAAAACCGGCATAGAAGGACCGATTAGGGATGACTTTTATTCCAGGCTTTTTCTAACTGCCCAGCACATGATAAATACACCTGACGATCAAGAAAATTCCGGTGAGTCATCGTGAATAATTTTGATTACTCAAATTCTTTGCAGCCAATCAATAGCAGCGATAAAAAACCGATAGAAATTTATTTATTTATTGATCCGCTTTGTCCCGAATGCTGGTCACTTGAGCCTATCATGAAAAAGCTTCAGATTGAGTATGGACGTTACTTTTCTACCAAGCATGTGTTAAGTGGAAAATTAACGGATTTAAATGTAAGCCGTAAAAAAAATGTTGAAAACCTTGCGCAGGTTTGGGAGAAAACAACGAGCAGGTCAGTAATATCTTGTGAAGGAAATCATGGGTTTGAAGACCCTGTAGATGCTCCCTATAATGTATCGATTGCATTAAAAGCAGCAGAACTTCAAGGGAGACGTGCAGGAATCCGCTTCCTCCGCTCAATCCAAGAGGTATTATTTTTGGAAAAAAGGAATATTTCAGATTTAGGAGTATTAAGAGAGTGTGCGGATAAAGCAGGTCTTGAAATTCAAGAATTTCTTCAAGACATGCATTCAGAAAGTGCTGCAAAAGCTTTTCAGTGCGACCTGCAAATTACTTCCGAAATGGAAGTTCGCGAAATTCCTACTCTTGTCTTCTTCAATGAGAACGTTGAAGAAGAAGGAATAAAAATAACAGGAACATATCCATATGAGGTTTATGTTCAAATTCTGGAGGAAATGCTCGCAGAAAAACCGATCAAATCTCCACTGCCTCCACTGGAAACATTTTTAAAGAATTTTAAATTTGTCGCCTCAAAGGAAATTGCACTTGTATATAATATGACCATTTCACAAATTGAACGGGAAATGAAAAAATTGCTTCTTAAGCAGGTGGTGCAGCAAATCCCTGCAAAGTTCGGGACCTTTTGGAAGTATATTGAGTAGTTTATGATCATGTATAACAGAAATGCCCTGCAGCCATCAACTGCAGGGCATTTCTCTTAATACGAACAAAGGGGATGGGAGAAATTTTTCACGGTCAAACAAAGGGGTATATGTTTGTTGTGATCAACTTCACGTATTAAATATAGCATGGGCTGAAAGGGGTGACAATAAGTTTGTGCTTTATTTCACATTATTGTCAAAATATCATAAATTCATAGAGTAGACCATAAATATTAAGGAAAGATATTTTCTAAAAAAGGATGGATTAAGAAATTGAAAAAGTTCTCCATTACACTGATGATTCTTTTTTTTATTTTCGCATTTTTTTTACAAGTACTGGCACTCTTAAAAATTTTCCCAATTATAATTAGCATCCCCGTATTGTTTCTTTCCATCTTAATCCCCAGCATCTCCATCAATGACAGAAAAAAATTTAAGGGATTTTAAATGAAAACTCGCCGATTGGCGAGTCCGATAGGACGAAGACAGAGGCGTAGTTGAATTTATGCGTTAGGAAAGTATAAATTTGTAAAAATTTATACTTTCCTATTAGCGAAAAGGGATGGCGACTATACCATCCCTCATTTTCTTTATTTTTTTAGCAATAGTTGTTCTAATTCACCTAGTTTTTCTTCAAACACCTTGCAGGCATCCTTGATTGGCTCGGAGCTTGTCATATCTACTCCGGCTTTCTTTAATACTTCAATTGGATAATCGGAGCTTCCCGCACTGAGGAATTCAATATACCGTTTTACGGCTGGCTCGCCTTCCTCTAAAATCTGCTTGCTTAAGGCAGTTGCCGCGCTGAAGCCTGTCGCATATTGGTAAACATAATAGTTGTAATAGAAATGCGGAATGCGGGTCCATTCAAGGCCGATTTCCTCATCAATGACAATATCCTCTTCACCGAAGTACTTTTTATTTAATTCATAGTAAGTTTTTGTTAATGACTCTGCCGTTAATGCCTCATTATTCTGCGCCATCTGGTGGATTAAATGCTCGAATTCAGCAAACATCGTCTGACGGAATACCGTTCCTCTAAAGCCTTCCAAATAATGATTCAACAGATAAATCCGCTTTTGTTCATCATCAATTGTTTTTAACAAATAGTCGTTCAGCAGCGCCTCATTGCAGGTAGAAGCAACCTCAGCAACAAAAATCGAATAGTCCCCATATGGGAACGGCTGATTCTTCCTTGTGTAGTAGCTATGAACAGAGTGACCAAATTCATGAGCTAAGGTAAATAAATTGTTAACGTTATCCTGCCAGTTCATCAGGATATATGGATGCGTTCCGTATGCTCCTGAGGAGTAAGCCCCGCTGCGCTTGCCTTTATTCTCATGGACATCGACCCAGCGGTTTTCAAAGCCTTCTTTTAGAATCTGGGCATACTCATCACCTAACGGGGCCAGTCCTTTTATAACAAGATCTTTTGCTTCTTCATACTTAATTTCCATTTTCACATCTTTAACTAGTGGTGTGTACAAATCATACATATGTAGCTCCTGAACCCCTAATACTTGTTTGCGGAGCTTTACATAACGATGCAGCAGATGCAGATTCTCATTAACGGTATTCACTAAGTTATCATAGACCGTTTCAGGAATATTATTAGCAGCAAGGGCAGAGTGTCTTGCTGAGTCATAGTTCCGGACCCGCGCATTAAAATTATCCTTTTTTACATTCCCGCTTAAAGTACTTGCAAATGTATTTTTAAACTGTCCATAGGTTTGATATACACCTTTAAAAGCGTCATGCCTTACCCTCTGGTCCTCGCTTTCAAGGAACCGGATATAACGGCCATGTGTAATTTCAACCTCGTTGCCATTTTCATCCTTAATGGATGGGAACTCCAAATCGGCATTATTCAGCATACCAAATGTATTACTAGACGCATTCATTACTTCACTCGCCTCAGCAAGCAGAGCTTCCTCTTCCGCACTCAATACATGCGGCCGTTGCAAATTAATTTCTTCAAGAGCATGTTCATATAGCTTTAATTCTGTTTTTTCATTTAAAAAGCCAGTTACTTTACTTTCGTCAATTGCAAGAATTTCTGGAACAATAAAGGCAAATTGGCTCGCCGCTTGAGAATAAAGATTTTTCATTCGATCATCCAAGCCCTGATAAAAAGAGTTTGTCGTATCTTGGTCGTATCTCATATGTGAATATGTATAGAGCTTGCCGATTCTTTCAAAAAGCTGGTCCTGAAATTGAAGGGCTTTATAAAGCGTCTCTGCACTTTCTCCCAATTTTCCTTCGAACTGTTTAATTCCCGGAATTTGTGCCTTCACCTCTTGGAATTCTTTTTCCCATTCCTCATCGCTTGCAAAAATATCCTCTAGCTTCCACGTATCTTCAACTGGAATTTCACTTCTTGCCGGGAGTGGCTTCACAGCCGTTTCATTTGTCATGATTGATCCTCCATTTCCATTCGATAATCCAATATCACTTTATTATATTCCATTTTTTCTTTATTTTTCCTCCTTTACGCTTAGAAGCAGTAAAGCCTCTCCTATATTATGCCCTGTCATCTATTTTCATTTATTATTTTGATAAAATATTGACTTTGCCTCATCCTTTTCCCGGTTTGATTGAGGAATCTTGATGTTTCTGTTTATTTCGCATATCCAATCCCCTTTCCGAATTAAAACGCCCAATTCAATCAGCTTCCGGAAATATTCTATGACCGGTATCATCGGATTAATAGTTTCTAGTAACGGTAAAGTTCGGATCGTAATATCTTTTTTGGAGATTCTTTTCTGCACCTGGTAATGTATATCCTGATACGAGATCAATGCTCCGGGATTTTTATCAGCTAGACAATCAAGGAATAAGTAGCTTTGCCATACAACTGGAGGGGTTTGAATATAAACTGCATGAGGAACTGGCAGGCCTATTTCTGGTGGCAATAAAAAGAGATTTAAATTTCGCTGATAAATTTCACGAAGAAAGGGATTTTTCACGGCACCTGCATGAAGAACCCAACTAATTTGATAATTTTCTGCGGCTTCCTTCCACTTTAATAGGTTAATTTTCCATTTATCGGGCTTAGGATTGAGCAAATCCTCAAGTCGCAAACGGTCAAGGGAATTGAATGATTGCTCCGCAAAAGCATTTTTAATTGAATAAGGAGTAATGGAACTAATTAATTGGAAGGCTTTCTTTTCAGGAGAATAGCAGGGAATATACAACTGACCTCTACTGCCCGTTCGTAAAAAAAAGTAATGAAAATTGGATAAAGAAATGATGTGGCAGTTTTTTTGATGAATGTGATGGCTGGAGATGATCCATAGAGGTGTATAGTGATGTTCAAGGTAGTTTTTTGTTCTTTTCCAAAATATTTCTTCTGATAGTGTGGAGCACTGAAACTCTAGGGCAAATCTCTGACCATTATGTTCAAACATGATATCGGGACGCTGTTGCATTTTCCGATCATAAAATTCGAGGATACAAGAAATTTTTTGCATGCTTAGCCAATGATATAACTGAAGCTTTCCTTCAATATGATTGACGGACTCTACTTCGTATAGTTCGCAGCAGGTGCTTCCTTTTTTATGGGCAAAATGGAATATTCGCTGCTCACCAAGCTTTAATGAAACATTTTCCCCACAGACAGGACATATGAACTCCTCGGTTTTTCTAAGGCTTAAAAGTGCTTCTTTCGAGTACCCATTTCCAAGCGAAATTTGTTTACCTGTTATCGTCTGGGCTGTTAACAATTGGAATCCTCCCCCTTCTTTTCTTCTCCAATTCGACTAAACATGCCAAAATCCCTTTACAAAAAAAATAAAAACCCGCCGGCATCGACGAGTTTTAACAAAATTTTCACAATAACGGTGAGAGCAGTCTTGCAGTGGATTCTAGCAACCGATACCCTAAATGCCGCTGTTGGAATGTTTTTAAATCTAATTGTATTGCAAATTCCAAATCGTTTAGGTATTCTGCAACAAGCTTTTGGGTACTTTTCGTCCGAAAAAGGAACGCATTTACCTCAAAATTCAAATGAAAGCTTCGCATATCCATGTTAGAGGTTCCTATTGAGGCCAATTCCCCATCAACAATGACAATTTTGCTGTGCATAAACCCTCTTTCGTATTCAAACACCTTTACTCCAGCCTCTAAAAGCTCAGGAAAATAGGATCTTGAAGCATGAAAGACAATCCGCTTATCCGGGCGGTTTGGAACTAGGAGCCGTACATCAATTCCACTTAAGGCGGCTACTTTAATGGCGGAGAAAATATCCTCATCTGGTATAAAGTATGGCGAAGCAATCCAGACTGATTTTCTTGCCGATCCAATCATGGAGAAAAATATATTCTTGATGACACTCCATTCGTTATCCGGACCTCCTGCGATTAACTGAACGCCACCGTGGCTTTTGTGGTCAATTTGTGGAGATAAGTATTCTGCCGTCAGAAAACTATGATTCGTCATATAATACCAATCCTGGAGAAAAATCAGCTGCAGAGTCCGCACCGCTTCGCCCCGAAGCATCAAATGGGTATCCCGCCAGAAACCGATATCCTTATTTCGTCCCAGATATTCATCGCCAATATTTAATCCGCCGACAAACCCAATATTCCCGTCTATGACAATTATTTTTCGGTGGTTACGGAAATTAAACTTATTATTTAAAAAAGGCAATTTTACCGGCCCAAATGGAACAGTTTCAATTCCTGCATTCTTTAGATCATTGATATAAGCTTTTGAAAGCTGCCAGGACCCAACGGCATCAAACATAAAACGAACCTTTACTCCTTGTTTCACTTTTTCAATTAAAATATTCTTTATTTCTTGGCCAATCTGATCATGCCTAATAATATAATATTCTAGATGAATATGGTGCCTCGCCCTTTTTAGCTCTTTCATTATATGATAAAAGGTTTCCTCACCGTTTGTTAAAACCTTGGTTGCTGTATCAAAGGATATTGGACTATTCCCCAGTTTTTGAGCAAGCATAAATAATTTGCCTTGATGCTCCCCCATTAACTGCAGTTTTTCTTCACTCCTTGGATCATTTTCACCCTCAATGGTTAAGAAAGCCTGTTTATCAAGAAAATACTTTTTTCTAAACATCCGTTCCTTTCGATAATTCCTGCCAAATAGAAGATAAAAAATAAACCCCACCAGCGGAAAGCTTCCAAGAACAACCAGCCATGTTATAGTTTGTGTAGGATGTCGGTTTTCCAAAAATATTACAAAACCGATAAAAATGACTGAAAGCGAAATCATTACACTTAGGAATCCTAAAATGCCACTCTCCAACTGATTTTTGAAAGCAAAAAGAAGAATTGAAAGAACCAACAAAAATATGACAACCCGAACCGTATTCTTCAGTGTCCTCACCTGCTTTGAAACACCCATATTTAAAGTCAGATAAAATAATACCGATTTCAACTGTGAAATCGGTACTTTTTTTAGCTAAAATGGTTTCGAATAACTTCAAAAACATTCTCAGCAATTATTTCTTTACCGTACTCCTGAATTCGGTGAATCGTTAACTGTGTTTCATACCCATATTCCAGCAATACGCTTAAAACATCATCAATCTCATCTTCCCCGAAAACCTCTTCAGGAAATTCAGTATATAAGTAATACTTACCTTCAAAGTGATATAGCGTTGTGACTAAGTTATTAAGACCCGGTCTTTTTGCCAAACTGATCACATCTTCAAAATCTTTAAAAGCAAGAATAAACTCCAAACTATCTTCTTCAAGAAGGACTTCTTCTTCATCTGAATAATTTGGATTAAAATGCTGATCTAAAAGTTCTTCAATCTTATCATCAACAGGCAAATCCTTAATTTTATCATTAGGAATAGGAAGTTCAAATTTCTGGCCATCTTTGGAAAGCTGCGCTTTGGTCACAAGTACCTCTAACCCTTTATCCAAGGCTTGAACCTGAATCCATAACGGACCTTCAACCACAAACTCTTCCTCTCCATGGACTTCATCCATCATTTCCCAAAAGAGTTCTTCACTTCGTTCACGATTGTACCAAATCTCTTCCCGATCAAAGCCTCTTTCTTCTATATCACCATAGGAAATATAAAATTTAACCGTATTTTCGTTAATACGTTCAATCTCCATTTTAACCTCTCCCTTCCATTGTTCATATTGAAGGGACTAAATACCCCCAAGCAGATAACTCCCTTAGCATTCACTCTTAAAAAAAGTTTATTCAATGAAACTTTATATAAAAAAGCAAATACTCTTGTACTTTCATTTTATGATAAAAGAACAAATAAGGGAAATAAAAAAGCGCAATTTCACAAAATCCATAAATCCGCCTAATATCCAATACGAACAGTGGTCCAATCAACATTCAGAGGGAAAATTTCCAATATAGATATTCCTTTAATAATAACAAAATTCAATAAAAATTTCAAACAATAAAAACGAAAAAAAGACCTTCATAAAAAAGGTCTTTACTCTCAATTAATTTACCATCCGCTGTGCTTCTCGCAATTGATACGTTCTGACCTTTCTAGGCAGAAATCTGCGGATTTCATCTTCATTATATCCAACTTGCAAACGTTTTTCATCAATGATGATTGGGCGGCGAAGCAACCCAGGGTTTTCTTTAATTAATTTGAATAAATCCTGAAGAGGCATTGTATCCAAATTCACATCTAACTTTTGAAAGGTTTTAGATCTCGTTGAAATAATTTCATCCGTTCCATCTTCAGTCATACGTAGAATTTCTTTGATTTCTTCCATAGATAAAGGTTCTGAGAAAATATTTCTTTCCTTATATGGAATCTCATGCTCTTCTAACCATGACTTTGCTTTCCGACATGATGTACAGCTCGGTGAGGTGTATAGTGTTACCATCTGTGTTTCACACTCCTCTAATTATTTGCAAATCTATCATATATCAATCCGGAATTAGGGAAATTAACACAATTCCAATGTATTAACAGTTTATAAAATTAAAATTATTATAAATAAGGAATTTATATCACTCATTATACACTACAATATCGAAAAAAGGTATCCCTTTTTCAAAAATAATCCCTATCAGAATACCCCCTAAATTTAAGATTCCTTATTATATTAGACGAATGATTTCTGAAAAAGTTTCAAAAATTTTTTTATTTTTTTATTTTTTATTACGTTTCATTGTTAATCATACTAAAATGTTCGTATCTTTATTTATGCTTTATGAGGGTAATGCATTGTGAATTAAATCTAGTTTTTAATAACAAATAACCTGCTAGGTTTTTTTCTAAAAAATCCATTCTCAATTAAAATCACAAAATGAAAACGATATCAGTATTTAAATATAGCTTTTCATTAGTTTTTTATTTTTCTCTTTTCTTAAAGGCAAAGTTCACTTACAATAAGTGTAGTGAATAAAATAAAATCAATTCTTTGATTCATCAAATGGAGGGACAATCATGGCTGGATACATAACTGATTTAACAGTTGTTGCACTGTTAGTGATCGGGATTACAGCTTTTATGGGAGTCATCACAAACGGTATTGGTGAAAAGGTATTTGGCGGAAAACGCCGCAGCGAATTTGTCGACCAAAGTGCCAGATTTCAAACTGGCTGGAAAACCGTTGGCGGAAAAAGAAAGTAAAATAATAAAAAAACGATCTCAAAACTTGAGATCGTTTTTTTTATTATTATTTGGATTGTGCTTGATATTGTTTAAATTCTTTTTCCGAACAAAGGACAAAGTGTCCCGGCGTAACTTCACGGAACTCAACCTGCTCATTGTCCTGATAATTATGGCTTGCTGGATCATATGTTTTACGTTTGCGAGCCCGCTCACTGATCGGATCTGGAGCAGGAATTGCTGATAATAGTGATTGCGTATATGGATGAAGTGGATTTCGGTAAAGTTCATCTGACGGTGCAAGCTCAACCATTTTACCAAAATACATAACACCAATACGGTCACTGATGTATTTAACCATCGACAAGTCATGTGCAATGAACAGATATGTTAACCCTTTTTCATGCTGAAGCTTTTTCATTAGATTTACGACCTGCGCTTGAATCGATACGTCTAATGCTGATATAGGCTCATCCGCAATAATGAACTCCGGTTGAACTGCCAGTGCACGGGCAATCCCAATCCGCTGCCGCTGACCGCCGGAAAATTCATGAGGATAACGATTGGCATGTTCCTTGTTCAATCCAACAGTTTCGAGCAATTCATATACCTTTTCCATTCGCTCCTGTTTTGATTTTGCCAACCCATGAATATCGATTCCCTCGGCAATAACGTCTGCTATTTTTAAGCGGGGATTTAATGATGCATATGGATCTTGGAAAATCATTTGCATTTTACGGTTGAATTGTTTAAGTTCTTTCTTAGATTTTTTTCCATGAACATTAACACCATCATAAAGGACTTCTCCACCTGTGGCATCGTATAGACGGATAATTGTCCGGCCTGTTGTAGATTTACCGCAGCCTGATTCACCCACAAGTCCCATTACTTCTCCTTGATAAATACTAAAGGAGACATTATCAACCGCTTTTACCTCATTAGGTTTGCCTTCATTAAAATATTGTTTTAAATTCTTTATTTCTAATAATTTTTTTCTTTCACTCATTTATTTTCCCACCTTTATACCAGGGAATTGACCTTGACGCCTTTTTACAGCCTCAGGCGGTTCCACCTTAGGAGCATCCGGATGCAATAGCCAAGTGGCTGCATAATGAGTATCAGACACCTTGAAAAATGGCGGCTCCTGTTCTAGGTCGATTTTCATCACATAAGGGTTACGGGGTGCAAATGCATCACCCTTTGGCGGATCTAATAAATCTGGTGGTGTTCCCGGGATTGAGTATAATTCCTCATCATCTGTTTCCATATCCGGCATGGAGCTGATCAATCCCCATGTATATGGGTGTTTCGGTTTATAGAATATCTCATCAGCAGTCCCAATTTCTACGATTTTACCGCCATACATAACAGCGACTCGGTCAGCAACATTGGCTACAACGCCAAGGTCGTGGGTAATAAAGATGATTGATGTATCAATCTTTTTTTGCAAATCCTTCATTAATTCCAGAATTTGAGCTTGGATTGTAACGTCTAAAGCCGTTGTCGGTTCATCAGCAATTAAAACTTTAGGATTACAAGCCAACGCAATAGCTATAACAACCCTTTGTCTCATCCCGCCCGAAAATTGATGCGGATATTGATCAATACGAATTTCCGGCTTAGGAATCCCAACTAGTCTTAGAAGTTCAACTGCTCTTTCCCTAGCAGCACCTTTAGACATGTTTTGATGCTTAATCAGGGGTTCCATAATTTGATTTCCGATTTTCATTGTAGGATTCAATGATGTCATCGGATCCTGGAAGATCATCGAAATGTCCTTACCTCGGATTTTTTGCATTTGCTTATCGGTCAATTTTGTTAAATCTTTGCCTTCAAAAAGAATTTCGCCGCTTTTTATCTCGGAATTATGTTCTGGGAGCAGGCGCATAATCGACTTTGTCGTGACGGATTTTCCCGAGCCCGATTCACCAACAATCGCTAATGTTTCCCCTTTGATTAAATCAAAATTAACACCGCGAATGGCTTTGACTTCCCCGGAAAATGTATGGAACGATATATTTAAATCTTTAACTTGTAAAATCTTCTCCAATTCGATTCACCTGCCTTAATCACGCATTTTTGGATCTAATGCATCTCGTAATCCATCTGCTACCAAGTTGAAGCAAACCATGATTAAAGCAATCATGATGGATGGAATAATCATTTGATATGGAAATGCAATCATCGATTTAAAGCCATCTTCAACTAATGTACCTAATGATGCATGAGGTTCCTGTAATCCTAATCCAATAAAGCTCAGGAATGCTTCGAAGAAAATAGCATTTGGGATAGAAAACATTGTGTTAATGATAATTACTCCGAACATGTTTGGAATCATATGTTTGAAAACAATTGATGTATCCGATGCTCCTAATGTTTTGGCAGCCAAGACAAATTCTTGGTTTTTAAATTTTAATACTTGAGCACGTACCACCCGGGCCATACTAGTCCAGCCGGTAATCGTTAAAGCTACAATTATCGGAACAATACCCGGTTTTAATACAAGAATCATCAAAACAACAATGATTAGATTCGGAATACCGACGATAACCTCTATAATCCTCTGCAAAATACTGTCTACTCGTCCGCCTAAATAACCTGATACCGCACCATATGTTACACCAATCAGCATATCGATTAATGCTGCCATAAAAGCGATAAATAAGGAAACTTGCGTCCCTGTCCAAACACGGGCAAACAGATCCCGGCCAAGAGCGTCTGTACCAAACCAATAATACTTGTCTACCTTCCGCACCTCGTAGGCGTTATATTCTGTCCCGTTTCTACGAGTCAAGGTTCCATCGAAAGGAAGCCAGTGCACATTTTCAAGCCCTTGAATTCTTGGAGGCAGATTATTGTGTTTTGTATTCTGGGCATCGTATTCATACGGTGAAATCATTGGACCAACAAAAGCCATGATGATTAAAATACCAAGAATAACAATACTAACCACGGCGCCCTTATTTTTTCGTACGCGAAGCCAAGAATCTTGCCAAAAATTCAAGCTAGGTTTAGCAATTTTTTCACTTTTTGATGGATCAATATGGGCGGGCGCAAACATATCTTTAGAAATTTCTTGATTCATCATTTTGCTTTCCCCCCAGAAATACGAATACGTGGATCAATGACCCCGTAAAGAATATCAACCACAAGTATTACGACAACAAATAATGCCGCAAATAAAAGATTTGTACCCATAATGACAGGATAATCGTTGGTGGCAATCGATTTGACAAACTGCTCCCCTAGTCCAGGAATCGCAAAAATCTTTTCAATAACCAATGAACCTGTCATCAAGCTAACAGCTAAAGGCCCTAAAACTGTGACAACGGGAATTAAGGCATTTCTTACCGCATGCTTTAAACTGATTTGCCAGTAGCTAGCCCCTTTTGCTTTTGCTAAAGTAATATAATCCGATCCTAAAACCTCGATCATTTCTGTCCGCATAAACCGGGCTGCAATCGAAATTGGGAACATGGCTAAGGCGATAGTAGGAAGAACCGTATATTCAGGCCCCCGCCACAGCATGACCGGAAACCATCCCAATTTTACAGCCACGTAATATTGCAGCAAACCTGCAAATATAAAGGATGGGATAGATTTACCAACTACAGCAATAAATGTTGAACCATAGTCAACCCAAGTATTTTGTTTTAATGCAGCAATGGCACCCAATAGAATACCCAAAATGGACCCAACAATCATCGCTTGAAAACCTAGTACCGCAGATGGGCCAATACGGTTTGCAAGAAGTTCTGACACAGGGGTATTATTGAATTGGAAGGAAACTCCAAGGTCACCCTCAGCCAAGTTCTTTATATATTGAAAATATTGAACAGGCACGGGGTCGTTTAAGTTGTATTTTTCTAACAAGATTTCCTGTTGGACCTGCGAAAGCTTTTGGAAATTGTTAAATGGAGTTCCAGGAATTAATTTCATGAGGAAAAACGTGACCGATGCAACAATGAATAGTGTAATAATCATATAAACGAAACGTTGCACTAAATATTTCGCCATGCCTACACCTCCTAATTGGTGAAATTTTCGTCTTTTTTCGACAATTCTGATACAGGTAAAAAGAGAGTATATTTGAAAATATACTCTCTTTTCTATTTGATTAGTGTTACTTATTTTGTAATTTTAATCCACTGATAGCTATAGTCAGGGCCAAAGGCATGGTGTGCAAAGCCTTTAACTTTTGGATTAATTAATAGGTTAACGGAACGTTGGTACATAGGAGCAAGTGCTGCATCCTTTTCAAGTAATAGCTCTTCAGCTTTTTGAAGTGTTTTCCAGCGTTCTTCTGGCTTAGCAGATAGATCTTCGTTAGCAGCCTTGATTAACTTATCGTATTCAGGGTTGCTGTAATCCATTCTGTTGTGTTCGCCGCCAGTTAACCATAGATCCATGAATGTCATTGGGTCAGCATAGTCTGGTCCCCAACCGCCGAATAATAAATCATATTCCTGTTTATTTTCACGGTCGATACGAATCTTAAATGGTACTGCATTCAATTCAAGCTTTAACCCAGGAAGGTTTTTCTCTAACTCGCCTTTTACGAACGCGTCAGTTAACTTCGAAGTCTCAGTGTCACCGCCAACATATACTAAGCTGATTTCTTTAACTCCAAGTTCTTGTAAACCTTTTTCCCAATATTTCTTAGCTTCTTCTTTGTTAGTCTTCAAGTATTCCTTAGTTGTTGCACGGAAATCTTTATTATCTAAGAAAGTAAATTCTTTTGGTACAAGGAAGTTTGCTGCAATAGAACCGTTAGCTAATACATCGTCTACCATTGCTTTTTTATCTACTGATAAAGCAATTGCTTTACGGATGTTTAAGTTTTTCAATGCTGGGTTCTTTTCGTTCATTTTAATCCAGAAAATAGATGGTTCTACATAACGCACTAATTCGTCAGAACCTTCGAATTGCGAAATGATTGCAGCTTGTGCAAGCTTTGGTGAAATATCAGCTTCGCCAGCAGTAAAGGCGTTTGCAGAAGCCTGCGGATCTTTCGATACGTTAAAGTTAATCTTTGTTAATGTTACATTTTTAGCATTCCAATAAGTATCGTTCTTTTCATATACCCATTCAGTAGCTGTTGGGCCATCCCATTTAGTTAACTTGAATGGTCCATTGTAAAGGATGTGAGCTGCATCTTTCGCATAGTCAGCGCCTTGTGCCTCAACAAACTTTTGGTTTTGCGGATAGAACATTGGGAATGTTAGATAAGACTCAATATATGGAACTGGTCTTACTAGGTCAATTTCCAAAGTATTGTCGTCAACAGCTTTAATTCCTAAAGTTTTGATATCTTCAGCAGTAGCTTTGTCTTTCTTGGCTACGATCTCTTCAGCGCCTTTGACTTTCCCAGCCATGAAGTACGGGCCGTATGTAGAAGCTGTTTTTGGATCGATAGCTCTCTGCCATGCATAAACGAAGTCGTTTGCAGTAACAGGGTCACCGTTAGACCATTTTAAATCCTTCTTTAATTTGATTGTTAAAACAGTTTTGTCATCATTATATTTAGGCATTTCCGCTGCAACTGCTGGGATAACCTTTTGATCAGCATCCAGACGGTATAAACCTTCATTTACGTTGCTGATTGTTGTAAAGCTGACAGTATCTTCAGCAAGTACACTATCCATAGACGGAATTTCAGATGATTCAAGAACATTCAGTTCCTGTTTATCAGCAAGCTGCTCTTCTTTAGGAGCATTCTTGGTACCTTCTTTTTCCTTACCAGTGTCTTTATTACCGCCGCCTGAACATGCTGCAAGAAACATGCTAAGTACTAGCGATAATACTAAAAGTAGTGAAAGTTTTGATTTCTTCACTAGTAGACCTCCCTTTTCTATTATTCTGAAAAATTACTACATTCTCTATTATACATATTTTCATTCTCTTGTACATTACTTTTTGAAAATTAATTTACATTTTCGAGACAATTCTTACGTATGAATTACAATTTACTATGTTATAATTTATATTTATAAAGGTTTTTTCGCGTTATCAAACCTTACAATACAACGTTTCGGAGGAATAATAGTGAAATTTTTCCCTAATAAAAGTATAATATTGGTAGCGTTTACACAGCTTTTCATTTTCATTTTATCCTTTATTTTTTACGGCGAAATTTCTATTGTTAGCTATATCAATATATCTTTTTATATCTCATTTGCTCTGCTCCTTTCTTTTTTGCTTATTTTTACCATTCAAAGTGGTTTTTATGATGCGATTTTCAAGTCCTTCAACTTCGCTCTATCGTTTAGGACTAATAAACGGAGATTCGAGGATGTTCCCGGTTTATCAGAACTTATCACGATTAATAAAAACCCCTTCCTTTTTTATGCAATTATAAATGGCCTTTTTATGGTCATTGCCCTTGTTGTTTATTATGTTTTACTGACTTGAAATGAAATATGTAAATCATTTATAATGGGAAATAATTAAATAACAGTAAAAAAGCATTGAAAAAGAGTAGTACGTATCGTCCTTTGTTTTTAGAGAGTTTGTGGGTGGTGGGAACAAACACAAAGAAATACGGAATGGACTTTGGAGCTTCTTTCTGAGCCTTTATAAAAGGAAAAGTAAGAGTAGACGTTCCCCGCGTTAAAGGGTTTTAAAGTGACTCATTTTTGAGTAATTAGGGTGGTACCGCGAGCCATTCGTCCCTATTTTTGGGGATGAATGGCTTTTTTTATCTATTTGTTTAGGAGGATTTTTTATGAAGACAATATTTTCGGGAATTCAGCCAAGTGGAACAATCACACTTGGTAACTATATTGGTGCACTTAAGCAATTCGTGGAGCTGCAGAATGAATATAATTGCTACTTCTGCATCGTCGACCAGCATGCAATAACTGTCCCGCAAGATCCCGCAACTTTGAGAAAGAACATCCGCAGCTTGGCTGCCTTGTATATTGCAGTAGGAATCGATCCGGAAAAAGCGACATTGTTTATCCAATCGGAAGTTCCCGCTCATGCTCAAGCCGGATGGTTAATGCAATGTGTGTCCTATATCGGAGAATTGGAGCGTATGACCCAATTTAAGGATAAATCGGCAGGAAAAGAGGCTGTATCTGCTAGTTTATTAACCTACCCTCCATTAATGGCGGCAGATATTTTATTATATAATGCTGATCTTGTTCCAGTAGGAGAAGACCAAAAACAACATTTAGAGCTTACACGTGACCTTGCTGAAAGATTTAATAAAAAATATAGAGAAATACTCACGATACCAGAAGTGCGCATTCCGGAGGTCGGTGCCCGTATTATGTCCTTGCAGGACCCGACTAAGAAAATGAGCAAATCCGATCCAAATCAAAAAGCATTCCTTGCATTGCTTGATGATCCAAAACAAATTGAAAAGAAAATTAAAAGTGCTGTGACCGATTCAGAAGGAATTGTTAAGTATGACAAAGAAAATAAACCTGGTATTTCAAATCTTTTATCCATATACTCCATCTTAGGAAATAAGACTATTGCAGAACTTGAAGAGATGTACCATGGAAAAGGTTATGGGGACTTCAAGGGTGATTTGGCTGATGTTGTTATTAATGCATTTAAACCAATCCAAGATAAATACTATGAATTAATGGAATCAAATGAATTAGATGAAATATTAGACCTTGGTGCCGAGAAAGCCAATAAAGTGGCCAGCAAAACCCTGAAAAAAATGGAGAATGCCATGGGACTAGGAAGAAAGCGCAAATAGACGTAAAAAAAGCCTGAACCGCAAAAGGAATGAAATATATTCCTTTTGGGTCAGGCTTTTAGTTTACCTTTGGACCGTGTTCCATTTCCCAAAGCTTCTCAAAAAATGGCTGTCCCTTTATTAAATTTTCACAAAAGATTTCGTGTTTTTTAGACCAACCAAATTTGATTTCTTCATAAAGCTGTTCCCAGGCATCAGCAAAATTAAGTTCTTGGATTGTTTGATAGCGTTCTGGGCACCACTCAGTAAACCAATAACGAATCTCCGCTTCATTATTCGATGAAAACAACTGATCTAAAGCCATAAACAGAAGCTGCTTAATCTGCCGTTCTTTTCTTGTCAAGCCCAGCATTAACGTAGGCTCTGGAGAAAGAATATGGAAGTCCTTTTTACTCGACTGATTATAAAATACAAATTCTTTTGGTTCATGATTGCTGATCATTTCATACACAAGCTGTTCCTGTCTTGGTATTAACCGGCTTTTTCGAATCGGAATATTATAGCCAATCGTATCAACAGCAAGAATTCCTACCCCATCGGTTACCACAAAGCAGTAATCCAATTGGATCCGTTCATGGTTTTTTCTTAAATACGCTTTTTGAAAAATATCATCTAGAAGCTGTTGTGGCAATTCAGATAAATCATTTTCAATATAGTTAAAAAGAATTGGCTCCACTTTTAGCAGCGGTACTTGGTCAAGTAGTTCAACTCCGTCATCCTTGCGCCATTCGTGGAAGTGGCAGACATTATAACCGTTTTCTTCTCCTTCAAACCAATTCACCCATACATCATGAAGATATAACATTGTATAATCCCTCACTTCAAGAAACTGTTTGTCAATCAGTATGGGCAGGCTACAGTTAAATTATTCCTTTATATACATTTTGCTCCTACCCTTTCATATTAATAGTAATTTTGTCCTATAAAGGATTTGTTAACTTGTGCTATTGGGCCTGTTCAACAGCCTAATAAAAAGCTTTCGAAAGTTTTCTTGGTGAAATGAAAAAAATCTACCATGTATGGATGGTAGATTTTATCTTCTTGATTTAGGGTTGAAAGCGTCTTTTAGGCCTTCACCAATAAAGTTGATGGATAAAATGGTCATGGTGATGATGAGTGCCGGCGGCATCCATATCCAGAGCTTAAATTGAAGCACATCAGGTTCATTTGCTGAATTCAGCATATTTCCCCAACTCGGCGTTTCTTGCGGAACACCAAATCCAAGGTAACTCAATGCTGATTCAATAACAATCATTGAGGCAAATGTGATGGTTGCCTGAACAATGATTGTTGACAAAACGTTAGGCAACAGATGTTTAACAATTACCTTTGCTGGTGAGCAGCCGATGGAAACTGCTGCAATGATATATTCGTTTTCTTTTTCGGCAAGAATCTTACTGCGGACAATCCGGGCAATACCTCCCCAATACAGAAGACTGATAACCGCAATTAACACCCATAGTCCACTTACTTTACCAAAGAAAATAGCATTAATAACAATAACAAAAACCAAGAACGGAAAATTTAAGATAAAATCAGTAAATCTCATTAACAGATTATCAACTGCTCCGCCAAAATAACCTGCCACAGAGCCGACCAATGTCCCAATAAAAATAACAAAAAGCGTACAGCTTAATCCAACCAATAGCGAAATCCTTCCGCCATAAAGCAGTCTTGTAAACACATCCCGGCCTGATTTATCTGTTCCAAGCCAGTGTTTACTTGAAGGCTCCAACGACATTTCTCCAATATTTACCCTCGTGATATCCGCCGTCGTGATATAAGGGGCCAAAAAGGAGATAATCGCAACAATAACTAAAAAAACGAAACTAATCATTGCGAGTTTATTCTGAACGAACTTTTTTCTGGCGATTGCCCAAGGAGATAAGCTCTTATTCGGGGGTGGTGCCGATATATTGGTATCCTTTTGTGTAACAATTTGCATCTTTTCTCCCCCTTTAATCTAACCTGATTCTCGGGTCTACAACACCATATAAAACATCAGCAACCAGGTTTCCGATTAGTGTTAAGAATGAGAACAACATGGTCAATGTCATTAAAACTGGATAATCCCTTGTTCCAACTGATTGCAGGAATAGCTGTCCAAGACCCGGATATGTAAATATTGTTTCCGTAATGATGGCACCGCTAATAATCGCAACAAGGTCAAATCCCAAAAAGGTAATCAATGGAATAATCGAATTCCTTAAAATGTGAACATTATAGATTTTTCTTTCAGGCGTCCCTTTCGCGCGTGCCGTACGAACAAAATCCTTTCGACTGTTTTCGATAATATCGTTACGTAAAAATTGTGTATAACTTGCTGTACTTAATAAACCTAGTACAATGGCTGGCAACAATACATGATGGAGGCGGCTTAACCAATATTCCAATGTCCCATCCGTCACCCCGATATCAACTGAACCATTGGAAGGAAACCATCCTAAAGTAAAGGAAAATAAGTATATCGCAAATACACCGGCGATAAACGATGGTATGGATAACCCTAAATAGTTTAATCCCCCTATAAAATTATCTCCAAATGTATACGGTTTTCGACCTGCATATGATCCCATAAAGAAAGCGAGAATATAAGTTATAAGTATGGATGTAATACCTAGCATAAGGGTATTAGGAAGGCGTTCGGATATAACATCTGCCACAGGAATTTTAAAGCGGGTTGACTTGCCAAAATCCCCTTGGACAAAATTTTCGATCCAGCGTAAATATTGCTGAGGCATCGGATCATTATAGCCCAATTTTTCCCTCATCTCAGCGATATATTGAGGATCAGTATTCCGTGGGTCAATTTCTCCACTGATGCCGTCACCCGGCATTAATTTTGCTAAAGTAAAAACGACGATGGAGATGAGGAATAACATTGGAATCATGCCCAAAATTCTTCGAAATGAGTACTTCAGCATGTGCATTCTCCTTGTCTATAACTATGTTAAATACATTGTTGCAATTACCTTTCTATTAACTGGGAGAGTCATCGAAGGTTTCTCTGGCCGTCTTCTGATGACTCATCCCAGTAAAAATCAAAAGGTTTTCATTTTCAAAAGGTTAAGTCATTTAGCATAGTTTAATGCTGTTAATCTGCTGCTATTATTGCTTAATCCACCATTCATTTGGACGGTTCATACCAGATACATCGAATTTAACGCCATTTACACGCTTGCTGACTGCCATTGTTTCTTCAAGTTCAGCAATCGGTAAAACTGGAAGGTCCTTCATGAACAGCTTTTGCCATTGGACATATAGATCTTTACGTTTGTTGTTATCAGTACCAACAACATTAATGTCAAGAGCTTCATCTAATAGCTTATCGCTTTCTGGATTTACCCAGCGAGGATAGTTCCAAAGAGCCTTAGATCCCCAAAGTGGAGTTGGGTCTGGATCGGCACCAGTTGACCAGCCGCCGAAGAATACTTCCATGGACTTATCTGCTTTTTCAAGCTGATCGTAGTAAAGGTTGAAGTCAACCATAGAAACCTTTGTCTTTAAGCCAACTGCATCCCAATATTGTGCCATTGCTTTCGCACGTGCTTCAAATGTTGGGTTTTGTGTTGCATAGTGAGAGAAGTTCACAACAAATTCCTTACCGTTTGGATCTTCACGGAAGCCATCACCGTTTACATCCTTATATCCTGCTTCATCTAACAATGATTTTGCTTTCTTCGGATCATATTTGTATTGCTCTAATTGATCATTTGGTGCTGCAATCCAGTGGTTAGTTGGAATTGGCCGGTTAACCGGCTTACCTACCCCGAAAAAGAACGCTTTAACCCACTCTTCACGGTTAATTGCGTAGTACATCGCTTCACGAAGCTTCTTTTCTTGGTATTTCGGTTCGTTCATGACGTTCTTTTCGCCATCCCAAGTACCTAAGCGGAAACCAACATAGTAGAAGCTTACACCTGGGTAAGTGATGGTATTTACATTATCAAGCGCTTTTACTTGATCGATAATGCTTGGGTGGAATGAAGTCATGTCAAGTGTACCGTTTTTAAGTTCGCCGACAGATAGAGATGGGTCGATTACTTTTACAACTAACTTTTCAATATGCGGTTTGCCGCCAAAGTAATCATCGAAGCGTTCCATCTCAACGGACTCACCTGGAACGATTTTTGTTACTTTAAATGGTCCAAGACCTACTGGCTTAGTGCGGACTGTTTCAGCGCTCATCATATCTTTAACAGCTACACCTTTAAAAGCAGTACGGTTCATTGGGTATGTCCAAAGATTATCCAGGTTGTTTACGCGTGCTTTGTCAAAAGTGATTTGGATATGATAATCGTCAGTAACTTTAATACCTTCGATTTTGTCAGTTTTTCCATCATGGAAATCCTGGGCGCCTACGATGTTTCTTACGTTATCGAAACGAGGGCCTTCATAATCTTTGTCAGCGATCGTGTATAATGCGAATTCCCAGTCCTTCACTGAAAGTTCGTCACCATTGTGCCATTTAACACCTTTTTTGATTTCAAAATCAAATACTTTGTTATCGGCAGTTTTCCAGGAAGCAATATGCGGCTGTGCTTTTAATTGCGCATCATAGTCAATTAAATTTTCGTCAAAAAGATCGATTACTTGAGCATCAACTGCATCGCCATAGAAGGAATAGTTAAATACTCCTTTTGGAGAAGAATCAAGCGCATATACTAATGTACCGCCATCTTGAGGTTTATCTGCAGTTTCGCCAGATTTCCCTCCGTTTTCTTCTTTCTTAGTACCGGCTTTTTCGCCGCCGGAGCATGCTGCTAAAAATGCTGATAATACGAGCATTAAAGCTGCAAGCCAAAGCATACTTCTCTTCTTCATTTGTTTCCCCCCTAAATAAATTTTACTGCTTTGGTAGTGTCCAGCTTCAGCGCCTAGGGGCTCGGGGTCATAAGCCAATCCGTCAAGAATGCTAAAAAGCAGCATTCTCGCCGGCTCGTCTTATGCCTGTCGCCCCTGGTCAAGGCGCTTCCGCTTTTCTACTAATAAAGGTGGCAAGCTACTCGGTGAGAAGGCTTCACCTCCTTTAAACCAGGTTTGCTTTTAGAACATTCCTCCATTGCCATTGGGCAGCGAGGATGGAATGGACAGCCTGCAGGAGGATTGATTGGGCTTGGCACATCTCCGGTTAAAATGATCCGCTCCTTCTTATGCCGTGGATCCGGATTTGGTATCGCGGAAATTAACGCCTGGGTATAAGGGTGCAAGGGTTCGGCATAAAGGCTATTTTTATCGGAAATCTCTACCATATTCCCTAAATACATAACCCCAATGCGATCACTCATATGTTTGACAACACTTAAATCGTGAGCAATAAAAAGAAAAGTCAGGTCAAATTCTTCCTGTAAATCCTTTAATAGATTTAATACTTGAGATTGCACGGATACGTCTAAAGCAGACACCGGTTCATCCGCTATTATCAATTTTGGCCGCAGCGCAAGGGCTCGGGCAATTCCAATCCGCTGGCGCTGCCCGCCAGAAAATTCATGCGCATATTTATAATAGGCATCTGGCGGCAAGCCTACCTTTTCTAACAAATCCATTACTTCATTTTTTAATTCAGATTTGCTTTTTTTGTGAAAGTTATAGATTGGTTCGGCAATAATATCCCCTACCATTTGCATTGGGTTCAAAGAAGCATAGGGATCCTGGAATACCATCTGCATATCTTGACGGATTTCCCGTAAATGTTTTCCGGAAATTTTCGTAATGTCTTTACCATCAAACAGAATACTGCCTTCAGTTGGTTTTAGCAGTCTTAAAATGGTCCTGCCCGCCGTGGATTTTCCGCAGCCGGATTCCCCTACAAGCCCTAGCGTTTCCCCCTTTTTAATCTCAAAGGATATATTATCAACCGCTTTGACATGGCCGACAGTCCGCTTAAAAAAGCCACCTTTAACAGGATAATAGGTTTTTAGATTTTGAATTTGTAATAGTGTTTCAGATTGAGAGGAAATTGCTTCTTGGTTGTTATGTACAGAAGTAGTTCTCATTACCTCACCCCTTCTCTTGGTTTACTTGTTTCATAGAGCAGGCAGGCAACTTCGTGGCCAAAATCGGTTTCAGCGAGAATTGGGGTTGTTGTCAGGCATTCTGGCATCGCCTTTGGACAGCGGTTCGCAAACCGGCAGCCGACCTTAGGCATATTCGTTAAAGAAGGTACGATTCCTTGAATGGAGCTAAGTCTTTCTTCCTCTTGTTCCATTTTTGGAACCGCTCCCAAAAGTAAAGTCGTATAAGGATGCTTCGGATGATAGAACAATGTTTCAACATCAGTTCGTTCAACGATTTTGCCGGCATACATAACGATGACTTCGTCACACATCTCGGCAACCACACCCAAATCGTGGGTAATTAAAATGACGGACATATCATTTACTTCCTGAATGCTTTTCAATAATTCGAGAATTTGTGCCTGAACCGTCACATCAAGGGCTGTAGTCGGCTCATCAGCAATTAACAATTTTGGCTGACAAGCAATCGCGATTGCAATCATAACCCGTTGTCTCATACCACCTGAAAGCTGATGCGGATACTCATCAACGATTTTTTCTGGGCGGGAGATTCCTACGCTTTTCAACAAAGCAATAGATTTCTGCCTAGCTTCTTTTTTTGATATTTTCGTATGGTTAAAAAGAACCTCTTCAAGCTGATATCCTATTGTAAAAACAGGGTTTAGAGAGGTCATTGGTTCTTGGAAGATCATTGAAATATCTTTTCCGCGAATTTTATTGATTTGTGCTTCAGTCATTTTTTCAAGATTAATGCCATCAAAAACGATTTCACCGGCATTAATT
This sequence comes from Neobacillus sp. PVCKKU3, assembly GCF_058323225.1. Lineage (NCBI taxonomy): Bacteria > Bacillati > Bacillota > Bacilli > Caryophanales > Bacillaceae > Neobacillus > Neobacillus sp. PVCKKU3. The sequence continues at coordinate 75,388 of NZ_JBLVQN010000014.1, read as the reverse complement.
TTCCCTATCCCTTTAGGAAGCAGCTGCATGACCGACAAACTCATGACAGATTTACCGCAGCCTGATTCACCGACAACTCCGACAATTTGCCTCTGTTTAACCTTAAATGAAACATTATCGACAGCATTATAGAAAGTCCCGTCAATATCAAAGGCTGTTTCTAAATTTTTTACTTCTAGCAATGGTGCCTCTTTGAGTGATGATTTATTTGCGCTCATGCTACACCTTCTTACTTTTTTGTATTATTCTGTTAATTAGTTATATTTAAATAGAATTTTATTACAGAATTATTGCAATTGCAAGACTCTTTTAGTTAATTAGTCAATTCTGAATTAACTGAAATATAAAAAGCCTGAAAAATCAGGCTCTACCTGGAAAAATCAATGTTTTCTTTTAAATATTTTGAAGCAGGCTGCGTAAAACTTAGTTTTGTAGAATAATTTTGTTTCTCGTAGAATTTTCGGATAATATTATATCCTGCAGCATATCCGAGCAGTAGCGGAAATCTTCCCCCGCCATATAGAAGTTCATCATGAAGTTTTTGATTTTTACTAATATCTAGCTGTTTTTTTATATAACGATCCCAAAAATAAGAGATTTCCCTATCTGTATACATACGGCACCAGTTTGCTAAATATTCCTTGCCACAATGTTTATAGACAGCATATTCCGCAAGGCCCTCAATGATAAGGGAGTCCAAAAGGGTGTATTCTTTAAAATCTTTATTAAGTGCACGAAGCCTGCAGACATGATGATATTCATGTACAAATAAAGCTTCAACTTCTTTTAAATCTTCATAGCCGGAAAGAAACAGGAACATCTTATCAGGGAAAGATACCCCTGCCTTCCGCCTCTCATCTCTCCTAATAAATAACCCTCCTCTCTCATTTAACGGGAAAAGGAAAATGGGTATATTCGGTCCTGACCATTTCTTTACATAGATATTGAACAATTCTTCCACCCTGTCCCAGGCGTTGTATTCCTTCATTTCACTTAAATTATTTCGGGATTTCCAGGATGGCCGGTACATTCCAAAGTTTTGCAGCTGGTTATATATTTCATTGGCTTTTTGCCCCTTAAAATATGGGAGCAGCCGTTCACAGATTTTTATTGGACGATCAAAATCTTTTTCAAGCCATTGATCGGTTCTGATGATCCCCATTATTGCACCCCATTTAAGTGTTCATTCTAATTTATAGTTTATGATGGCTTTTTAGGGGTGGTTCTCGGTTGTCAAGGCGCTGTAACATAAAAAGAAAAGAGACCAAGATATTCTCGGTCCCCATTTCGTATTATTGATATTTTTTAAAGACAATGGTTGCGTTGTGACCGCCAAATCCTAATGAGTTGCTCATGGCAGCGTTGATTTCTTTCGGTCGTACTGCATTGACAACATAATCCAAGTCACATTCCGGATCTGGTGTCTCATAATTCATTGTTGGCGGAAGAATGCTCTCCTGAATAGCCCTAACGGTAATAATGGCTTCTACCGCCCCTGCAGCGCCAAGTAAATGTCCCGTCATCGATTTCGTTGAACTCATGGCTACCTTATAGGCATGTTCTCCAAAAACATCTTTAACAGCCATTGTTTCAAATTTATCGTTATATTCAGTACTTGTTCCGTGAGCGTTGATATAGTCGATATCCTCCGGTCTCAACCCGGCATCTTCGATTGCCATTTTCATTGCCCGGGCACCGCCTTCTCCTCCTGGCGCCGGTGCAGTGATATGATAGGCATCTCCGGTTGCTCCGTAACCGACAATCTCTGCATATATTTTTGCTCCGCGGGAGAGCGCATGCTCTAACTCTTCAAGAATAACGATTCCGGCACCCTCACCAATAACGAAGCCATCACGGTTTTTATCAAATGGACGGCTGGCCGTTTTTGGATCTGGGTTTGTCGATAAAGCTGTATTCGCACAGAAGCCTGCTACCGCCATTCTCGTAATCGGAGCCTCTGCACCGCCTGTTACCATGACATCGGCATCCCCGCGTTGAATGACTTTAAATGCATCCCCAATGGAATTTGTCCCTGTCGCACAAGCGGTAACGGTACACGAATTAAAACCTCTGGCGCCAAGTGTGATGGAAACCTGGCCAGTGGCCATGTCAGGAATCATCATCGGCACAAAGAACGGGCTGACCCGCTTGTAGCCTCTTTTTTGGAACATCTCAAATTGATTTTCAAAAGTTTCCATGCCGCCGATACCGGAACCAATCCAGACGCCGACACGGTGAGAGTTTTCTTCATTTATTGTTAAGTTCGCATCCTTTACAGCCATTAATGCACTGGCTACTGCATAATGCGTAAAACGATCCATTTTTCTTGCATCTTTTTTGTCAATAAAAGTTTCCGCATTAAAATCCTTGACCTCTGCCGCTACCTTGGCCGGATATTCATCAGCATTTAAGCGGGTAAGCGGCCCCACCCCTGATTTGCCTTCAATTATGCCTTTCCAAGTTGTTTCAGCATCATTTCCGAGTGGTGTTACCGCTCCAATGCCTGTCACAACTACCCTGCGTTTATTCATTTTTACAGCTCCTTTTTTAGGATTTCAAATTCCCTATAAATAAACCTTGTTCTATTATTAGCTAAACTTACGATTATTTGCCCCAGCGGATGGCAATGGCTCCCCATGTTAGGCCGCCGCCAAATCCAACCATCACGATTAGATCATCGTCTTTTAATTTACCTGCTTCCAACTCTTCAACTATCGAAATTGGAATTGAAGCTGCTGAAGTATTTCCGTATTTATGAACCGTTTTGGACATTTTTTCAACAGGCAGCTCCAATCTTTGTCTTGAAGCCTCCATAATCCTGATGTTCGCTTGGTGTGGAATCAGAAAATCTACGTCTTCTTTGCTTAAACCTGCTTTTTCAAGGACATTTATGCAGCTTTCTCCCATTTGCCTTACCGCAAATTTAAATACTTCACGGCCATTCATAATGATATATTCGTCCTGGTACAAATGCTTCGCTCCTGTACCATCTGCTCCAAGCTCAAAAGAAAGGATTCCCCTGTTTTCTGATACTGGTCCAATGATTGCAGCACCGGCACCATCTCCAAAAAGAACTGCCGTATTACGGTCATTCCAGTCGGTAATTTTTGAAAGCTTTTCGACTCCTACTACAAGGACATTTTTATAAACTTCAGACTCAATAAATTGTTTGGCTGTCACAATTCCATACATAAAACCTGCACATGCAGCGCTGACATCCATTGCTGCGGCTTTATGAGCACCTAATCTTTCTTGGATTTTACATGCGACTGACGGGAAAGGTGTATCCGGAGTTACTGTTGCTACTAAAATTAAATCCAGATCCTCCGCACGTATTCCTGCATCACTAATCGCTTTTTCAGCTGCAAAAAAGGCCATATCAGACGTATTTACATCATCTGCTGCGATTCTCCGCTCTTCAATACCTGTTCTTGTGCGAATCCATTCATCAGAGGTATCCATCATTTTCTCTAAATCAAAGTTGGTAACCACTTTTTCCGGTAAATATCTTCCAATACCAACAATGCCTGCTCGCATAATTCCATCTCCTTTGGATTATCCAAATACATTTAATATCAATTATTATGACTTGGTACTAATTTTATCAAATTAGAGCTTTGTTTAGCAATAGTTTCTTCCCGGATCTCTCCGCTAATGTACATTCCATTTATTGGCTTATTCATAAGGTAATACTAAACGAATTATTTTTGAAGGGAGTCAAATATGCTGTGGACGATCAGGAATTGAATGAACTGAGGGATTTTGGTAATGAAGAGGCGGAAGACTTTGACGGTTTAGCCAAGCATGATGGAACAGAGGAGAAGTGGGAGGAGGATCCATTCACGGCATTAATGTTCGGACATGGACGGGGGCGTCAGGGCCAGGGGACGGCCCAACATGATCCTCTTTTCCAGCACCCGCAATATCAGCCGCCGAATATTGATTACACGGAGATTATGGGGCATGTTGACACTTTAATGGAATCTGCCCGGGGATTAAAGCCCCTGTTTCAGAAAATTTATCCGTTTGTCGAACAGCTATGGAAAAAAAAATAAAGCTGCCTTTCAAAAGGGCAGCTTTATCCATAATTAAGGCAGATTGCCGGAATTTTTATAGGTCTCGATATAACTATCCATTTTATTGATAAAGCCCTTGTCTACTAAAGGGCTGTATTTGCCTAATGAAATGACACCATCTTGAAAATCAAAGGAAAGATTCCCCGACTTAAGTTTCTGGTTATTAAACTGGTCGGCCACCTTAACGTACAATTTATCGACCTGTTGAATCGTGCTGGTTAAGACCGTTGATTCTCCAAAATCAGATTGTTCAGAAACATAACCAATCACATATTGCCCTCTGTCTTTTACTCTTTCTATCACAGGTACGTTAAACCCATCCCCGGCAGGATAAACGACATCCACACCGGTATCAAGCATTCGATCCGCTAATTGGATGGCTTTATTATCATCATCCCAATTTCCGACATACTCAATACTTACATGGGTATTTTTATCCTCCGCCATAGCTCCTTGGTAAAACCCTTCGATTTCCGGCTGCCATTCATAGGCGGCCAGGACACCGACTTTATGCTGCTTTGACATATGGGCTGCAACCATCCCCCCAAAAAAGCCCATCGCATGCCCCTTGAAGTTCAGGCTGGTTGAGTTGGGTGTTTTGGCATCACCATTAAAACTGACAAAGTGAATATTAGGATAATCCTTTGAAATTTCATTAAAATATTCGGCGTATTCCGACCCGTGCCCGAAAATAAGATTGACCCCTTTTTGATCAAACTCTTTTACGGCCTTTTCCACTTTGGCCTCAGAATTCATGCCCTCTTTATAAAATACATCGATATTAAATTTGGATTGAATTTTTAACAGTCCATTAAATCCTTTCGTGGCCCACACTTGATCATTTACGGTATCTGGCACTAATAAGCCAGCCTTTTGCAGGTGGCCTTGTGCTTTTGTTTCCCCGCAAGCACTTAGTAAAAAAAGGCATAAAAAAATGATGCCGAAGCGGCTAAGCATTGAATGCAACTCCTTCGTACGGCGGCCTAGCTCTCAAACCTAAACTAAACTAACCTTTTAGTAAATCTTGTTAATTATTATTCTACCTGTTCAATAAATAATTGAAAAGTAAATTTCTTCGCTTCCCCCGTACAAAGGAGCCTATCGGCCATCATTTTCAAAATAATCGAGATACAGCATCCGAGTATGCTGCTTTTGTCTGTTCAGTGATTCAGTTAAATCAGTTATCTTTTTAACCGGCACTCTTACCGCATTATGGTCAGAGAGATGCGGCACTATCCGCCTTTTGGGCTGTTCCCACTGTTCCGTAATATTTAAATATGTGACACATTTATCCCAATAATTCTCCTGACCGCTTTCCACAATAAATGACCCTGATTCCTCTCCTTCAATCAGTTCAAGTATAGATTCAGCAGCATCTTCAACATATACCGCATCTTCAGTCCATTCCCTATCATTAATTGAAATGGCCATATCTGTAATGGCCGCAACAATGGCTTGTTGTATAAAAAAAGCGTTCGGCTGCCAAGGTCCGTAAGCAGAAGGCAGGTATATAATTTTGAATTCTTCCACCAGGTTTTTTATCTGCCTTTGAAAATCTAAAACAGCAGTTTCCTCGTTCGTCTCCAACATTTGCATAGGCAAAATAAAAAGTACCTCTATATTCCTATTATATTTTTTAAGATAATCCAATATTGTTTCTCTAACTTGCACATTTAATAAGAGATGTTCTTGACGGAGCATGTAAAGATCATAAATAGAAAAAATAAACAGTTGGTTTTCAGCAGATTGTTTCTGTATTTTTCTTCTCCATTGTGAGAAGGAGTACTCGGCAAAATTAGCATTTCTTCCCACTTCAAGCCTTTTTTCATCTAAATAAAGGATTTTGCTTGAATCCTCTAAATGGATACCGTCAACCTCAATGCCTTCATTTAATAACGTTTTACAAACGTGAAAACTGACAAAGTCGAAAACTCCCCAAATGACAGCCTTGTCCATTTCATCACCCTCCCCAAACTACCCTTACTGAATCCTATGCTCTTCAATAAGGAATTATTTCACTTGAGGAGGGATGGTCACAATACCGATTCGTGGCTGCTTAGAAATTTAACACACATTTTACCTAGCTGTTGCTTTTTTTCCAGAAGAATAAACGTTGGATTTATATTTGAGGGTCCGAGGATCTGTTGATATTGTTTCGATTGGTTATAGGATCTGCCGCCTGCCAAGATGTGGATGATTTGAATAGGGCAGTCGTAATTAAGATTTACCGTATCGTCCATTTTAGAAATGGCGCTTTCAAGGTCCTGCTGATTTGTTTGATAGGCTGCAACTAATTCCCTGATTAACTTTTTATAAAAAAATTTATGTTCCTTTTCTTGCTGGAGATGATGTTTTAACGAAAGCACAGGATTTAGGAGGATAACCGATCTGATGTTGTCTTTCATTTTCTCCATTAATTTTAGAGCAACTAGCGCGCCCATGCCCTCTGCCAAAATATGAATTTTTTGATTAAGAATTTCACTTCGAATGACATGCTGATACAAGCTTTGTGCAAGCTCAACCGCATGATCACTGCCCCAGTTCCGCCCATAAAGATTTGAGGAAAAAATGGTGTACCCTTTTTCTTTTAAATCGTTGATTATGATTTGCTTTCCTTCATTTTGAGTCCAAAAGCTTTTACTCTCGTCCACAAAATGCCGTTCATCTCCGATTACTAAGACCCCAAACCCGGTTGGCTTTTCAGGATAATAAATAATATTCCATTGGGAATCCATTTGAAAACACCGACATTCCATAGATAAAACTCCTTTTTCCATATTTCCTCATGATAATGTATGTCATTTCACAAAAGATGAATGGGGAATTGCCTATTTTTATTTGTAAAAGAAACCCTTTCATTAATTTCATATCATGTGGTAATATAAGATAGGATGTATAGAAAACTCGCCGATTGGCGAGCCCAAAAGGGCGAAGACAGAGGCGTAGTTGCACTTAATGCGTTAGGAAAGAATAGGCAGGTGAAAAAATATGCGTTTCTTTTGGACTTTTTTCTGGGCTTTTCTTTTAACAGAAATGCTTACATATGTAGTCAGCTCGATGTCCGGTGCGGCATTTGATTTCAAGCTTGGTGCCATTTTATCTGTAGGAATTACCATTTTAATTTTCGTTATTTCGACAGTTATTCCAAATGAGCCTGTTGAAAAACACTAAGACTTGTTTAAAAAGGTCCTCCCCCAATTGGAGGACCTTTTTTAATTCGATGGCTTTTATGAAAATATTTTTAAAGCCACTGCCCCGTCTTCAACTGTAATCTCGACGTTTGTCCCATCATGAATTTTTCCTGCAATAATATCACGGGCAAGCATTGTTTCAAGATTTCGCTGAATATAACGTTTCAGCGGTCTTGCCCCGTATACAGGATCAAAGCCATGTGCGGCAATGAATTCCTTCGCTTGTTCATCAATCGTAATATCGATTTGTTTCTCTTTTAACCTTGCCTTAAGCTCTTTTAAAAGCTTGACGACAATATTCTTAATATCGGCCATAGACAACGGCTTAAAGAGAATCGTTTCGTCTATACGATTTAAAAATTCCGGCCGGAAGTGTGCTCTCAGAAGATTCAACACTTTTTCTCTCGTTCCTTCTGAGATTTCTTGTTCATTTTCATTTCGTTCGAGTAAAATGTGTGACCCAATATTGGATGTCATAATAATGACTGTATTTTTAAAGTCAACAACCCGGCCTTGGGAATCTGTAATTCGTCCATCATCAAGTGCCTGCAGGAGGATATTGAATACTTCAGGATGCGCCTTTTCAATTTCATCCATCAATATTACCGAATACGGTTTTCGACGGACTGCTTCCGTTAATTGGCCGCCTTCCTCGTAACCTACGTAGCCGGGAGGCGCACCAATAAGACGTGAAACAGCATGCTTCTCCATATACTCCGACATATCAATCCGGATCATATGTTCTTCACTGTCGAATAAGCTTTCTGCCAGCGCCTTCGCAAGTTCTGTTTTACCAACTCCAGTCGGTCCTAAAAACAAAAATGAACCAATTGGTCTGTTCGGGTCTTTAATCCCCGCGCGTGCCCTTAAAACAGCGTCAGCAGTTAAACCTACTGCTTCATCCTGTCCGATAACCCTTTCGTGCAGGATTGATTCCAGTCTTAAAAGCTTTTCCCGCTCACCTTCGACAAGCTTGGAAAGCGGAATCCCTGTCCATCTTGAAACAATATTGGAAATCTCTTCTGCAGTTACTTCTTCACGTAGAAGCCGGTCGTCACTTTCAGCTTTTTCTTCAAGTGCCAATAGCTCTTTCTCCGCAGCTGGGATGAGACCGTGACGAAGCTCTGCTGCCTTGTTTAAATCATATTTATCTTCTGCCTGCTCCAGTTCGCGGCGAAGTTTTTCAATTTGCTCCCGTTTTTCCTGTAATTTATTAATGGTTTGTTTTTCCTCAAGCCACTTCGCCTTCATAGCATTTGTCTGTTCCTTCAAATCTGCCAACTCTTTTTGCAAGGCGCGGAGTCTTTGTTTGCTAACCTCATCCTGCTCTTTTGTTAACGCCGCTTCTTCTATTTCCAATTGCATTACCCGGCGGGTCACTTCATCCAGTTCAGTTGGCATGGAGTCAATTTCGGTACGAATCATCGCACACGCTTCATCGACAAGGTCAATTGCTTTATCAGGCAAAAAGCGGTCCGTAATATAGCGGTCAGAAAGGACAGTAGCAGCGACCAAGGCCTGGTCGTGAATTTTCACCCCATGATGGACTTCAAACCGTTCCTTTAACCCCCGCAAGATGGAGATTGTGTCTTCGACATCCGGTTCTTGAACAAGGACCTGCTGAAATCTCCGTTCAAGTGCAGGATCTTTTTCGATATATTTACGGTGCTCATCAAGTGTGGTTGCCCCGATACAATGCAGCTCACCCCGGGCCAGCATTGGTTTTAACATATTTCCGGCATCCATTGCTCCATCAGTTCTTCCAGCACCTACAATCGTGTGGATTTCATCGATAAATAGCAATATTTGCCCTTCACTTTTTTTAATTTCATTCAAAACTGCCTTTAATCTTTCTTCGAATTCACCTCTAAATTTCGCACCAGCAATCAGTGAACTCATATCCAAGGCAAAAATAGTCTTATCCTTCAAGCCTTCTGGTACATCTTTTCTAACAATCCTTTGGGCCAATCCTTCAACAATGGCGGTTTTCCCTACACCAGGCTCACCAATTAGAACGGGATTATTTTTGGTTTTCCTTGAAAGAATGCGGATAACATTTCTTATTTCTGTATCTCTGCCAATGACAGGGTCCATTTTCCCAGCTCTTACTTCTGCTACAAGATCCCGCCCGTATTTTTTTAAAGCATCATATCCCGCTTCAGGATGTTGTGTTGTCACCCTTTGATTCCCCCTTATTTCTTTTATAACTTTTAAAAGATCTTCCGAGGTGCGGCCAAATGAATGAATAATTGTTTTCAATTCCGCATCGTTCGCGTTTGCTGCAGCAAGCAGAATATGCTCGATGGATAGATATTCATCAGCGAATTTTGCCGCGTATTCTTCAGCACTTACCAATAATTTTTGCAGTTTGGCTGTAATATAAAGCTTTCCCTGTTCAATTCCACTGCCGGTTACCTGTGGTTTCTTTGCAAGAGCCTTAAGCAAACTGTCTTCAGCTTTTTTAGCGGAAATCCCTGCCCTTTCCAAAACGGATTGAGCAAGACTGTCATCTTGGTTTAAAAGCGCTAATAACAAATGAGGCTCGTCTATTTCTTGATGGTTATATTTAATGGCGATACTTTGAGCATCCATTAAACCATTCTGCATCCGCTCCGTCATTCGGTTTAAATCCATGAGTTTTCACACCCTTTGACCTTTTTTGACCTATTGCTTATATTATAATTCATCCTTCATTTAAAAGTAAAATTTGAAAGAGCCATCCGGTTCCGGACAGCTCTTTCAACAAATTTATATTTATCATGGCTTTCTCTGGTAAGTCCATACACGGTCATCATTTGAGTTCTCCGGAAATCTGTCGCCGGCTTTTAACTTTATTTTTTTTGGATTGACTACGTTATCGCCTGTATCCCCTACTTCAATATAAACACCATTATTCGGTGCTTTTTTTCCCGGCCCGAATTGACGGCTTTGTCCCATGTTTTTCCCTCCTTATCTATTTCGATTTTATTATTCCCGTTAAGCATTTGTTCATTAAAGGAAGTTCCTTCAATTTTACAAGGTTCGACAATATTTCCTAAGAAATGTTGCTTTGTACCCAAATTTTTGACGATTATATGAACTTATCCATCCATTTATTGCGATTGATTCATTATTAACAATATAATTACAGTAATATCTAGTAAATTTTTACTGAGCGATTCATCGCTTTTAAGTTCCCATAAAAGGGGGTATCGGCATGCAGTCCATTAAAGAAATGCCTGTCACATTGTCGCGTCTTTTCGAAACAGTACAACATACAAAGAAAATGGAGAAAGGCTCCTTTCTGTTTCAAGAGGGAATGCCAGCAAATGAGCTATATATTGTTAAAAGCGGGATTCTTCATGTTAGTAAGATTATTCCTGATGGTAGAGAGCTTACCTTAAGGATGTGTTCAAGCGGAGATTTTGTTGGGGAATTACATTTATTCTCCCCTCAGCCAAAATATCTGTTAAGCGGACGAATTATTGAAAGCGGTGAAGCGGCGGTAATAAAGAGAGAGTTTCTGGAGGAAAAATTATCGCAAAATCTTCCTCTTTCATTTGAATTCATTCAATGGATGAGCCTTCAATACCGTAAAACTCAAACAAAATTTCGCGACTTGGTTTTACATGGAAAAAAAGGCGCCTTATATTCAACCTTAATTCGAATCAGCAACAGTTTTGGTGTCAAAACGAACAAGGGCATCCTGATTGAATTGCCTTTAACCAATCAGGAACTGGCTAATTTCTGTGGAACCTCCAGGGAGGTTGTCAATCGACTATTGGCTGACTTAAGGAAGACAGGTGTTATTTCTATAAATAAAGGCACGATCACCATTCATGACATTGATTATTTAAAAAATGAAATTGATTGCGAAGATTGTCCTGAGGATATTTGCAGGGTAGATTGAAATCAAATTAACGGCTGACTCAGTCTTTCGAGTCAGCCGTTTCCTTATCATGCATCTGTTTTAATAATCGAACAATCTGATGCTCAGCTTTTGCATCGCCAATATGAAAGAATGGAACTTCCAAAAACTCACTTATTGCCCCCTCCAGCCCTTCCTCCCAATAAACAACCGCTGCAATATTTTTTAGCTTTCTTATTAGGGGAAAGTCACGCTTATCCCGCAGGAGGACCATCTTTGGAAAACTTTCTTGTTTATGCCCTTCAACCAAGATAATATCCGGATTAAATAAACTAAGCAGGTTTATTTGTTTATCCAATTTGAACTTTAACTGTTCGGTTTGCAGGAGCAGCCTTCCCTCTCCTTCGACAATCGAAGCAATCGCACCCGCTGCAAGATGTCTGGTTGAGTCCTTTTTAGGAAAAACATCTGGTTTACCGCCATGACCATGGTGTTTAATAACGGCCGTCGTTAATCCCTCTGCCTTCAAGCCATGAAGAAGCTTTTCAATAAATGTTGTTTTCCCACTATCCTGGTATCCGGTAACTTGAAATATGACCGGTCTTACCAAGGCCATTCACTGCCAAACTGGTCTTCAAGCAAAAGAACATCTACCTCAGTTCCGGCAGCGAAACCACGTGTGCCACCCGGGAGGATGGTTAATGAGTTTGCACCGGCAAGACTCATGATAATGTTGGATTTATCCAGACCGCTTGGCGTCACCTTTAACCGGCCGTTCTCGATAAAAACAGAGCTGCGCACAAATCTAGTAAATGGATTGGCTTTTAGAAAATCCACCTCAAGGATTGCTTGCTCCTTCCTTAAATGAGGTTTTTCAGAAAAAAGCATTCTGCGTAAAATTGGCCTTGCAAACAATTCAAATCCAACATAGCAAGCAGATGGATTACCGGATAAACCAAAAAGGAGCTTTCCGTTATGGCTGGCCACTGTTGTAACACTTCCAGGCCGCATTGCCACTTTATTAAATAAAACCTCGGCACCAAGCTTTTCGTAAATCTTTGGCAGGTAATCAAAATCACCAACTGAAACCCCGCCAGTCGTAATCAACAAATCAACCCTGTTTACGGCATTTTTCACAGCCTCGAAGCAGGTATCAAATTCATCTGGAAGCTTTCCAAAATAGTGAACGATACCACCAACCCTCTCAATCTGGGCGGCAATCATATGAGAATTGCTATTGCGGATTTTGCCCGGAACTAAAGGGTCACCAACATCCAATAATTCCGTACCAGTTGCAAACAGGCCAACAATCGGTTTTTTGGCTGCAGGAACATCCTTATAGCCAAAAGTGGCAAGCATTGCTTGAATTCCAGGGTTAATTAGTGTACCTTTTTTAACTAATACCTCGCCCTCTTTCGCATCCTCCCCACGAAAGGAAACGTTATCCCCCTTTTTAAAACTACGCTTAATGGCCATAAACGGCTTCCCATCTTTTTCGTAAGTTTTCGCTACTTCGAACATAACAACAGCATCAGTTCCTTCAGGCATAATCGCACCAGTCATAATTCTGACTGCCTGATTTTCTGTTACGGTCATGTTGGAAACCATCCCCGCCCCAATATGGTCAATTACCTCAAATTCCACCGGATTAGTTTGGGATGCATCTTGTGTATCTATTGCTCTAACAGCAAAGCCATCATAGGGTGCCCTGTCAAAGTGAGGGACATCGCAGGTGGCAACTAAATCCTTAGATAAAAATCGGCCAAAGCTTTCTTCAATTTTGATATATTCCGTCTCACCAGACAATTGGTATTGCATTATTTTTTGAACTGCTTCTCCGATTGGAATGGGTTGTCGTCTTTCAAACAAATTCATCGGCTCCTATCATTTTTGAACGTTATGTATTTTAACTGTATCCATTATAAGCATACAAAAAACTAATAGACATATCAAAAGTCACAAATTCGAAACTTTCTCACGGAAGAATATAAAAATTCACGCTTGCAGTGTGATTTAAGTCACCTAGTTAAATTTGATTTTCCATTATGCTTAGTTTAGAAACCAAACCTTTTATCAAGGAGGAAGATTCATGTTGACATTCCCATTTTCCGCAAATTCTTTAGTTAAAGATATTGTAAACGAATTACCAAAAACAAGTGATGTATTTAAATCTTATCGAATCGATTTCTGCTGCGGCGGTAATATCCCGCTTTCCGAAGCTGCAACCCAAGGCAATCTTGATATCGATTCTATTTTAGAGGATTTAAAAGCGGTCTATGAAAAAAATGAGTCCAAAGAGACCGATTTAGAAGTTTGGACTAACTCTGATTCCAACACCATCATTGACCATGTGATCGCTAACTATCACCGGGCAACGGAAGAAGAATTTAAAATGCTTAGTCCTTATGTGACGAAGGTGTCCCGCGTCCATGGGGATAATCATCCGGAATTGCTAAAGGTTTATGAGCTTTACCATGAATTTAAAAAGGAAATGTTAGACCATATGGCAAAGGAAGAAGAAATTGTCTTCCCAATCATTAGAAAACTAGCAGACGGGACAATTGAAAACCGCGACGAAGCGATTAACATGATTGTGGAACTCGAAAAAGAACATGACCATGCCGGTGCCATATTGAAAGAGCTTCGGGAGATTACCGGCGACTTTACACCGCCGCTTGATGCCTGCGGTACGTACCGTCTAGTCTATAGCCGTTTAGAAGAACTGGAAGGACTAACCTTTATGCATGTCCACTTGGAGAATAACATCCTATTCCCTAGATATATCTAAAAAAGAACAAAACAGCCTGTGATTGCAGGCTGTTTTCTTTTATTTGCGGTTTGTCTAACCGCCGATATAGGACATTTCGATTTTTTTTCGATTTTTGTTTGTTTCTGCGGTTCTTTCATCCGAATATCTATCATTTCGACCGTTCCAAATCTCCGCAATTCTTCCAAAAAGTTGTTCATCAGATGCGCCGTTTCTCATGAAATTACGAAGATCATGGCCATTACCGTTAAATAAGCAAGTAAAAATCTGGCCATTCGCTGAAAGACGGGCCCGGGTACAGCTGGAACAGAACGATTCCGAGACGGAGGTAATAAAACCAACATTGACATTGGTACCTTTATAGCGATAATGCTTTGCAACCTCACCAAAGTAAGCAGGGTCAACTGGTTCCAATTCAAATTCCGCCTTTAGCATTTCATAAATTTCCTTTTTTGTCACAACATCATCCATTTTCCAGCCATTGGTGGAGCCAACATCCATATATTCAATATACCGGAGCTCCAGCCCTTTTTCTTTACAAAATTTAGCCATTGGAATAATGTCTTGGTCGTTTAAACCCTTTTTGACAACCATATTTAATTTAACGCCTAATCCTGCATCTTTAGCTGCTTGAATTCCTTCTAGAACAGGACCGGTCCCAATTCCCCTGCCATTGATTTTGCCAAATAATTCATCATCTAGACTATCCAGGCTGATATTCACTCGCTTTAAGCCTGCTTCTTTCAATTTCGCAGCCAATTTAGGAAGAAGAACGCCATTTGTTGTTAAGCCAATATCACTAAGGCCTTCAATGGCGGCTAGCTTTTCAATGAGAATCGGTAAATCCCTTCTTAACAGCGGCTCACCGCCTGTCAAGCGGATTTTTTTCACGCCTAACTGCACGAAAATTTTTCCTAACCGTTCAATCTCCTCATAGGTCAGGAGGGCACTCCTTGGCAGAAATTCAAAATCCGGCCCAAATTGATCGGCTGGCATACAGTATTGACAACGAAAATTACATCTATCAATAACGGAAATTCTTAAATCCCTTAACGGTCTATTAAATTTATCTGTAATGATTGTTTTTTCCATTTCCATTTAATCAACTCCAATAAATAAAGAAGCTCATTTTATACCATTGTAACAGATGAGTTAAAAAAATACTGTTACTTTCTTCACTATCCATATATCACTAAAAAAAAATTGTCCAGTTTTCACTATATTGTCATTGTTTACTACTTCTACGTAGCTAATCTTGATATAAAATGTTACTAACGAATCCAAGTTATTTATATAGAAATATAGTACAGGGGTGGAGAAAAATGATTACGACAATGAAACCAACTCATTCAATTGAAATAAAAGAACTGCTTAAATTTGCTGATCGGAAGTTTAAAAGCGAACGGGGAAGATTTCTATTTCAGGAAGGGATGCTCGCTGATGAATTATATGTCATTATTTCAGGTAAAATTCAAATCAGCAAAATTACAGCAGACGGGCGGGAGCTGTCACTAAGAATTTGCGGAGAAAACGATATTTGTGGAGAATTAACCCTTTTCACTGATAGTCCAAAATATTTATTAAGTGCCAAGGTTCTTGAAGAAGGTGAAATCGTGGCAATAAAAAAAGAAGTACTTGAAAGTGAAATTTTCCAAAACAGTAAGCTAGCCTTTGAATTTATGAAGTGGATGAGCGATCATTTCCGCAAAACGCAGACAAAATTCCGCGACCTTGTCCTAAACGGAAAGCGCGGCGCCTTATTTTCAACTTTAATCCGGATGACCAATAGCTATGGGGTACCAAAAAGTGATGGAATATTAATCGACCTGCCGTTGACTAATCAAGAGCTAGCAAATTTCTGCGGCACTTCACGGGAAAGTACAAACCGTATCTTAAGTGAACTGAAGCGTGATAACATCATTTCCATTAAACGAGGTAAAATTACCGTCCTGGATTTGCAATACTTAAAAGATGAAATTGGCTGTGAAAATTGTTCCACTGTTTATTGCAGCATTGAATAGTTATTGAGAGAGGCAATCGACAATCGATTGCCTCTCTCAATTTATTGTGTCTGTTTTTCTCTTAAAGCCTTAGGAATATAAACGCAGAATGGTTCACTTTCTAAATAATCCCCTGTCATGGCGTATGCCCTTGATCTTGAGCCGCCGCAAACATGTCGGAATTCGCAGACACCGCATTTCCCTTTAAATCCATCTGGGTTTCTAAGTGCCTTAAAGATTGGCGACTCGCGGTAAATTTCCGCCAGAGGGGTTTCCCTAATATTTCCGGCCTTAACCGGAAGCAGGCCGCTCGGATAGACATCTCCAATATGGGATATAAACACAAAGCCATTGCCGTCATTTACACCCTTTGGTGCACGGCCCAGACCATCAATTGAGCCCGTTAAGCCTTTTTCTGTCAACGCAGATAAATAGCTGATTTCCTCTGTTTTTTCTTTGGCTTCACGCATTTTTTGCTGGATTACCACACGGCGGTAATGCATCGCCTCCGTGGTCTTAATATCAAAAGGAACCCGCTTGCTTAGATCATAGAGCCATCTTAGCACCTTTTCATGCTCCACAGGCGATATCATATCAGATACCTGTCCCCTTCCGGTCGGAACAAGGAAAAAGACACTCCACAGAACACATTTTAATTCTTCAACCAATTTCGCCATTTCATCTAGATGTTCGTAATTATATCTGGATACTACTGTATTAATCTGAATCGGCATTTCCAGTTCATGTAAATATTTAATTCGTTCCATTGTTAAGTCAAAAGAGCCCGCTGTCCCGCGAAAATGGTCATGAATCTCAGCCGTAGGACCGTCAAGGCTGAACGCCCAACGAGAAAGTCCGACTTCTTTAGCCTTACGCATCGCATCAATTGTTACGTTAGGAGTAGCGCTTGGTGTCATCGAAACACGTACCCCTTTTGTGACTGCGTATTTGGTAATTTCAAAAATATCCTCTCTCATAAGCGGATCTCCGCCAGTAAATACAAGAAGCGGATTATTCATTTCATATATCTGATCAATCAAATGCTTGCCTTCTTCAAGCGTAAGTTCTCGAGGGTCCCTCGTATACTGGGCATCTGCGCGGCAGTGCAAACATTTTAATTGACAAGCTCGAGTTAGTTCCCATATCACAATAAACGGATCTTTATTAAAGTCTCGGCTAAAATCCATATTGAAACGCCTCCTATAAAACGGCTAGTTCAAACTAAATAGCCTTATTACTTCGTATTATAAAGGTGTGTATGTTTGAAAAAAGTGAACTTCCTCACAATCCTTTTTTATTATGTGGACGATTTGTGAATGAAAAAAACAGCAGAGCGAAAAGCTCTGCTGTTTTATGAGATGGTTAACACTTCGTATTTGGAGGCAAGCTCAACAAAGTCAGCCATTCCGCTTATTTTGCCAACTGTCAATTTTTCGCTAACACCGTAGTGGTCGGCACAGGTTTTACACGCAAAAATGTTAACACCCTTATCCTCCAACTCTTTTAAATGAACGGATACAAAGGAATCCTCAGTCAACGTGAATACCCCACTGTTCATGCAAAAAACAGCTGCTGGGAGTTCCTCTCTTTGTTTTAAAACAGTAAAGAAAGTCTCTAAAACATTCTCTCCTAAAACCTGGTCGCCTTTGCCCAACTGATTTGAACTAACTAAAATTACCTTATTTTTCATCCTGCGGAAGGTCCTCCTTAACGAATTCCCAGTGCAATTTTTGCATAACGGGACATCATGTCCTTATTCCAAGGGGGATTCCAGACGATATTGACATCGACATCCTTGACTTCCGGAATATCAGACAATGCTCTTTTCACCTGATCAACAATTGTTCCGGCTAGTGGGCAGCCCATTGCTGTTAATGTCATTGTAACCGTCAGTTTTCCCTCGTCGTCCATTTCAGTATTATATACTAAACCTAAATTGACGATATCGACGCCAAGCTCAGGGTCAATAACAAGCTCAAGTGCGCCCATTATATTTTCTTTTAAATCTTCATTCATTTTATCTTCACTCCTGTTCAGTTTTATTGTAACCATTATAACAAAAGGTATTTCGAAAACCAGTATAGCGCGTTTCAGAAACATTTGAAGTGAATTTTTTTACAGTTTAAATATAAATTGATAACATATTGATAATAGAAACAAATACTTCCAAAGAGAGGTTTCAAATGACTGAAAGACATTTAATTGCATTGGACTTAGACGGAACTTTATTAAAAGATGATAAAACGATTTCGGAAAAAACGAAGGAAGTTTTAAGAAAAGCTAGAGAAGATGGCCATATCGTGATGATCGCCACTGGGAGGCCATATCGTTCCAGCGAAATGTATTATCGAGAGTTGGATTTAGATACCCCGATCGTTAATTTCAATGGGGCTTTCATGCATCATCCCCGGAACCCGAAATGGGGCTTTTTCCATGAGCCGCTTGATATCCATGTTGCAAAAGATATTGTCGAGGCTTGCCGCAGCTTTCATTTTCATAATATCATCGCTGAAGTAATGGATGATGTCTATTTTCATTATCATGACCAAAAGCTGATTGAAATTTTTAATTTTGGCCATCCCAATATTACTACGGGTGATTTAAGTAATTATTTGAAGGATTCACCAACTAGCCTGCTCATCCATACAGAGGAAGACCAATTAAAGAAGATCCGCGACCATCTATCTGATGCCCATGCCGAAGTCATCGATCACCGCAGCTGGGCTGCCCCCTGGCATGTTATCGAAATCATTAAGTCAGGCTTAAATAAGGCAGTAGGGTTAAAAAAAGCGGCGGAATATTATGGTATCTCCAAGCAAAGAGTGATTGCCTTTGGCGATGAAGATAATGACTTGGAAATGCTTGAATACGCCGGTTATGGAATAGCGATGGGAAATGGCATTGACCAAGTAAAAAATATCGCCAATGATGTTACTCTTACCAATGAAGAAGATGGAGTCGCAGAATATTTGACGGATTTGTTACGGTTAAAATAATTACACCTATTCACCATTGTTTACCTATATGAACCCCTCAATGTTGGAGCATACTATGGATGAAGCAGCGAAGCTGTTTCAATCCAAGCTTTTAGCATATTGGAGGGATTCGAATGGGTAGATCAAACAAATCAAAACGCTTTGTCCAGCAAGGAAAGGATTCGGTCAACAAGCATTCAGAACGGATTCCTTATCACATGACCTACGCTGAAGCAGAAGCTCAGAAAATGGCCAATGTGCAAGAATCCTCGCTTGGAGGAATTTAACGATGGGTAACCGTTTATTCCAGGAAGCACGTAGATTTGTTGAATCGGCAAAAACTGCCGGCCCAGGTGAACGCGACACGGCAGTGGCCAAAGCCAAGAATGCCTTAAGTTCTGCTTATGCCAACTCGACGGTCGCTGAGCAAAGACAGCTCCAAGAAATGCAACAAGAGCTTGACCAGTTCCAATGATGAAATGAGGAAAGCGGAAGTACCTTGGGAGGTGACTTCCGCTTTTTTCATTCAAATCTTTCTAATAATGCAGGGTAAGGATTACTCCTCCCGCCCTCAGCATTTTTTTCGTAAAAATTCAGAAAGACACCTCCATGGTTGGGAAGCTTTTCGGCTGGAATCTGAATATTTACTTTAAAAGGTCTCCACTGGTCACCATTTCCAGCAACATCAAGCTTTTGCTCCCTTAGGAATTCTCTATGCCCATCCTCCACTGAATAATAAACCACCCTGCTTGGTGACTTTACTTCTCCGCTAACTTGGTAGTGTCCTTTTGTTCCTGATACCCTTATATTTCGAAAAACAGCATTTTCCTCAGGTACATATATTTTATGCGTTAGGGTCAGTTTCGAGCGGTCAGTTATTGGCTTGCCGTTCAAGCTTGCTGCCCTTAAAACGGCTTGGATAGTATATTCCCCTGCTGGAACTCTTTTTCCCATAAAATGATAGTCCCATGTCTCAAGCCATTTCTTGCTGCCATGTGCTTTAAGACTGATGGTTTGAAACGCCTGAAGAAAAAACCGTCCTTTTGAGTAGTCATATACTTCACGGCCTGCAGTATCGAAAATTTTAATTTCATAAAATTGTGAAGTAGGAAATTCAAAATGGAGCGGGAAATCCTCCTCATTTTTTAAAAACATTTCGATCGTTAATTGCTCAGGCATGCTTGTTGGGATTACATAAAATTTGTATGCCAATTGGTCCACCCCATTTGCATCTGCTTTTATTGCCATCGGAAAGAAAAGTAACATGATACAACATAATATACGCATATTGAGCTCCTTTTTCCTTTAGTCTCTGCGAAAAAAACCGTAAACTCCGGTTGTTTGTATTATATTTGTAAACGCATGGGGGTCCACTTCTTTAATTACTCTCTCTAAATCAAATAATTCATAGCGCGTAATAACGATCATTAACATTTCCCTTGTTTCGTTAGAAAAAGCACCCTTCGCCGGAAGCATGGTGATTCCTCTGACCAGTTTCTTATGAATCGCTTTCTTAAGTTCATCCGCATTTTTCGTAATAATAAACGCGGTAAGTTTAGCATGCCTGGTATGAATCGCATCGATTACCCTTGTTGAAGTGTATAAAAAAACAAGAGTGTACAAAGCTTTTTCCCAGCCATACAGGAAACCTGCCGTAATAATAATAATGCCATTTAAGAGAAGCATATAAGGACCAATCGGTTTATCCTTCATTCTTGAAAGCACCATCGCAATTATATCAAGCCCTCCGGTAGAGGCGCCCCATTTTAAGGTGATCCCGACGCCTGCCGCAATAATGACGCCCCCAAAGACAGCATTAAGCAAAATATCATGAGACATCCGATGGATTGGAATAAGCTCCAGAAATAATGATGAAAGAACAACACTTAGAAAACTGTAAATTGTAAAGGATTTCCCTACCTTTTTCCACCCCAGAAACGCAACCGGAATATTTAATAACAACAGCAAGACCCCCATTGAAATATTCAACGGGGTATATTCGGTCAATACTTTAGAAAGCAGCTGAGCAATTCCTGTAAAACCGCTTGAATAGACATTTGCGGGAATAAGAAATAAATTCATTCCAAGGGCAGTCAAAAAAGCACCCACAATGACGATGACGATTTTTTTTGTTTCCTGCCAAACCATTGATAAATCCCCCTTTATTTTTTTCTTCAACCTTAACAATTTAATTGTTTTTTCCATATGAAACCGATACACTTAAAACGAGTATGATATGATTTTGAATGAGGTGAGCTTCATGCAGGTAAAAATACTAGCTGACAGCGCATGCGATTTACCTAAAAGTTTTTATGAAGAAAACAACGTCACATTACTTCCCTTAAAGGTCCTCATTAACGGTGAAGAATATGAAGATGTCAAAAGCATAGACCCGAAAGCAGTTTATGATTCTATCCGGAATGGATCAGTACCGAAAACTTCTCAGGTTTCACCACTTCTGTTTGAGGAAGTATTTACAAAAATGGCGGAAAATAATGAAGACGGAATATACATGGCCTTTTCATCCGAACTATCCGGAACATATTCAACCGCTGTTATGATTCTTGACCAAGTCAAGGAAAAATATCCAAATTTCAATTTAACCATTGTCGATACCAAATGTGCCTCTCTCGGCCAAGGCATAATTGTGATGGAAGCGGCGAAACTTGCAGCACAAAATGCAGCAAAGGATGAAATCTTAAGGGATGTCCAGTTTAGAGCAAACCATATGGAGCATCTTTTTACGGTTGAAGATTTGGATTATTTAGCTAAAGGCGGCCGTGTCTCAAAAGCTTCAGCATTTCTTGGGGGCTTATTAAATATTAAGCCGATTTTAAATGTGGAAGACGGCAAACTGGTTCCAATTGAAAAAATCCGCGGTAAGAAAAAGGTGCTCCGGCGCCTAATTGAACTGGCATATGAACGTGGCGAGAACCTGTCAAACCAGATCATTGGCATCAGCCATGCGGATAATGAAGAGACGGCACTAGAAGTAAAAGCGATGCTTGAGGAGGAATTCCAGCCAAAAGAAGTTTATATTTCCTCCATCGGCTCAGCAATTGGGGCCCATACTGGAGCAGGGACCATCTCCATTTTCTTCTTAAATAAAATTCCTTCGTAAAAAAAACAGAGCTTAAAGCTCTGTTTTTTTTTTATTTATGATCTGTTTTCTTTGAGTACTGATTTTTTCCTGCTTGGCGATTTTTTTCTCGCATCATATTTTTTTCATGGTGCAGTGCATTATTGTCTTGTGCCTTTTTATCATTATCGGATGTGTGTGGCATTGTCTTACCCCTTTCCATTAACTTTCGGTTACTAGTGTCTGTCAATTTGGAAAAGAGTATGTACAACAAATTAATCCTTCTTTACATAGGTCCAGAAGTCTTCCTGGTATACCTTGCCTTCCTTGATCAGTTTGCCAAGCGCCCGCTTAAAGGCGCCTTTGCTTAAGCCAAAACGCTCTTGAATGTCTTCTGGCATACTTTTGTCACTGTACGGCATGGCACCATTTCTGCTCATCAGATATTCATATAGTTTGGCTGCATCAGAATCCTGGGACTCCTGTTTTCTGGCAAGTAAGGAAACGTTTATCGTTCCGTCCTCCTTAACATCAATGACTCGCCCCTCAACCTTCTCACCCAGGCGCGGCTCAATCCGACGCTGCGACTCATGAATGAACCCTTTGAAGCCTTCAATAGTGTAAAGCCAACTGCCGACTTTAGCCGTTCGGTAAATATACCCTTGCACATTTTTATTAAATTCTTGTCTCGACGCTTTCACCGCAATTGATTGGATAACCTGGTCACTGGCAAGCTTGGCGTATAAAAGGTTATTCCGGTTGACCCTTAGGGTTATATAAACCATATCCCCTTCCTTGGGCCAAACCGATTTATGCACTGGTAAATCTTCGGCACCAAGCAGAATGTCTTTCTTTAACCCGATATTTAAAAAGACACCAATCTCCTCTTTTACATCTGTCACCTTTATCCAGGCGTAGCGTCCGACGGCCACTTCAGGTATCGTCGTGGAGGCCGCAGGACGTCCCTGAGAATCCACATAAATAAACACTTCTATCTCGTCGCCTTCCGCAACCTCTCGATTCACTTCATTATTATGAAGCAATACGTCTTCTTCGCCATCTGTTAAAAAATAGCCGAATTCAGCTTGACGGGCTACTGTTAAAGTTGTTGTTTGTCCTATAAGTTCTTTTATTGCCATTATCTTATACTCCCCTTTTCCATCTTGGAGTTTTCCTTTAGGTTGTTTGAACTGCTATATTTTACTATAATGTAGACATAAAGGGAAACTTTAGCAAATTCGGAGGTTTTGTCATGTCAAAAGATAGCTCATTTGATATTGTATCCAAAGTTGAATTTTCAGAAGTCACTAATGCCATAACACAAACGATGAAGGAAATTAGTACGCGCTACGATTTTAAAGGAAGTAAAAGTGAAGTTTCATTAGATAAAGAAGAATTGGTACTTATTTCTGACGATGAATATAAAATGGACCAGCTTAAAGATGTTTTGCTCA
Source organism: Neobacillus sp. PVCKKU3 (assembly GCF_058323225.1). Classification (NCBI taxonomy): domain Bacteria; kingdom Bacillati; phylum Bacillota; class Bacilli; order Caryophanales; family Bacillaceae; genus Neobacillus; species Neobacillus sp. PVCKKU3. The sequence goes on along the minus strand of NZ_JBLVQN010000014.1, from coordinate 51,999 downwards.
GCAAATTAATTAAACGGGGCGTCCCGATTAAAAATCTTGATTATAGTAAAATCGAAAAGGCCTCAGGCGGTACGGTCCGTCAAAGAGCCAAACTTGTTCAGGGCATTGATAAGGAAAATGCAAAAAAAATTAACACTATTATTAAAAATAGCGGACTGAAGGTCAAAAGCCAGGTCCAGGATGACCAAGTACGGGTCAGTGGCAAAAACCGAGATGATTTGCAAAAAATCATTTCCCTTGTTCGTGAAGCAGATCTCACCATTGATGTTCAATTTATTAATTATCGGTAATAATAAAAGAGGCTGTTCTTAGGCAGCCTCTTTATTCTACAATATTCGTTTTCCTCCGTCTAAAAACTAGCAGTAGAAACCAAATGGCCAGTATCCCCGGTATCACTGCCGCAGCGATAAATTTCAGGTTAAGGCCTGTTTTATCCGCCAATACATATATTTCAGAATTGTCCCTGTCAAGAATTAGAATATATTGATTATCCCTGCTGCGGACAATGTCCCCGCCCAGGAGGCCGCGAAGCTCTTTGCCGCCTTCCACTTGATCGCCCGTTAAGGTAACCTTTTGGGATTTGTTTGTATTATTGATGGCAATTATCGATGTCTCCCCTTTATAGACACGCTTATAAACCGCCATTCCGGACTTTTCATAGAGCATTTCCATCGTTCCTCTAGTTAGGGAAGGCAGTTGGTTTCTTAATTCACCAAGCTTTGTTATATAGTCGATTAGATCTTTTTCCGTCCGAAAATTCATAAGCCTGCGGTTATCCGGAATATCTCCGCCCGTTAAGGCAATCTCCGTCCCATAATACATAACGGGAATCCCTGGTGTTGTATAAAGATAGGTTAAGGCAGTTTTCCACCTAGCTCCAGGGAATTGTCTTTCATCTACTATATCTCTGGTAAATCTTTTGGTAAATTCATTATCAAAAAAATGAGCATCTAGATTTTGCTTGTCCGCTGCAGGACGAATCGATTGAAAGGAGCGGTCTGTAGTGGCAAACACCTGCCGCATCTGTTTACTCTCGTTATAATCAAATAAGCTATTAATTCCCGCTTCATGATAAACTTCCAAGTCATCGGCTGTGTTTCCCGATGAGACTCCCATCAATAAAAAGTCTTTTTTCTGCTGCTTAACAGCAGCCGAAAACTCCCGCCAAAAGCTAATTGGAACTTTATTGACTTCAGGGAGGCTGTATCCATCAATATTCGTTTTCTTGATCCACCATGTAGCGGCATCAATTAAATTTTGGCCCTTTACCTCTGAATTTGCAGGAAAATCAATTATTACCCGCAATTTCCTTTTATGTGCTTCGTTGACAAGCCTCTCAAAATCTTTCATTGTTCCAAAATGCTCGTCCACTTTATAGTAATCCTTCACCCAATAACCGTGATAACCATTTTCCCTGTTATCAAAAATTGGAGTCAGGCGAATTGCCGTGAATTCCATGTCTTTTATGTAATCAAGCTTATCGATAATTCCTTGAAAATCCCCGCCATTGTACTTTTCGAGATTCTTTGTATCCACATCGAAATCATTTTGGGTATTCCCGTTATTAAACCGGTCAATCATGATAGAATAAATGGTTTCATCCTGCCACTGTCGATTTTCTTTTGTTACATTTGCATAGGCCGGTGACGAAACCCCAAGTAAAATGGCGATTAAAATGAGTATAATCCTTTTCATCTAGCTTCCTCCTCATAAAAGAGAAGAGGATTCCCTCTTCCCTACATCCATTTTAATCTAATTAAGTTTTTATTCCAAATTTAATTTACGATATTGATATTGTAATCCTTGAACCATGTATGAAGCTGAACAAAGTAGGCTAATAATTGCGGTCCTGTCATCAACTGGCCAAACCAAGGCTCTTTGAACGAGTTTCCTCCAGATTGAGTCAGTTTTTCCAATTGCTCTTTGGCAAAAAATTCATGAATAGCTGAAGACTTATCCTTTAAAATAGCCAGCATCTGATTTTGAACGGCCTTCGTATATTCAGGATTATGTGTTTTTGGATAAGGGCTTTTTTTACGGTACAATACTTCCTCAGGCAGTATGCCTTCGAAGGCCTTACGCAGAAGTCCTTTTTCCCTGCCGCGGTACATTTTCATCTCCCACGGTATATTCCAAACGTATTCTACTACACGGTGGTCTGCAAATGGGACTCTGACCTCAAGGCTTGCCCCCATACTCATTCGGTCTTTCCGATCCAACAAAGTGGTCATAAACCATATCATATTGATATAGAATAACTCTCTTCGCTTGGATTCCTCCAAGCTTTCTCCTTCTAATTTAGGCGTTTCGGAGATGGCCTGACGATATTGTTCCAAGCTATATTCACGTAAATTTAACCGATCCTTCCAAAACGGCTTTAATAAATTTTCCCTGGACTCAACTGAACGCATCCACGGAAAGCCTGGGCGCTCTAAATCTTCCTTGCGATGAAACCATGGATATCCACCAAAAATTTCATCCGCACATTCACCTGACAGACTAACAACAAAATCCTTTTTGATCTGTCTGCAAAACCATAGTAAGGAAGAGTCTATATCGGCCATTCCTGGTAAATCCCGAACGTGAACGGCTTCCACTAATGCATCAACTAATTGCTGCTGTGAAATAATTTCACTATGGTGTTTCGTTTGAAAGGTATCTGTCATGAGTTTAATATATTTTTCGTCGGAATCCGGCTGAAATTCATTCGCAGTAAAATATTGCTGATTTCCCTCATAATCAATCGAATACGTTTGAAGCTGCCCTTTCCCCTGCTCTTCTAAACCTTTCGCGGCAATGGCTGTAATGATACTCGAATCCAGACCTCCTGACAATAAGGTACATAAGGGTACATCCGAAACAAGCTGTCTTGTGATGGCATCGCTGACTAAGAAACGTACTTTTTCCGCTGTTTCCTCCACATTATCCTTATGCTCCTCACTTTTTACATTCCAATAACGCCAAATTTTCAAGCCGTTTTTGGAAAAGGTAAGGGCATGTGCCGGCCTTAATTCGTTAATCCCTTTAAAAACACCAGATCCTGGCGACCTCGATGGCCCAACACCCAAAACCTCTGCCAGACCCTCATGGGTAATCTCTGTTTTCATCTCTGGGTGGGCAAGGATAGCTTTTAACTCTGATGCAAACAACACCCCATCCTGATGTTCTTTGTAAAATAACGGTTTTACCCCCAATCGGTCGCGTCCGATAAAGAGCTGCTCTTTTTTGCTATCCCAAACCGCAAAGGCATAGATCCCATTTAAATAGTTCACACACTCTTCCGCCCATTCTATATAGGCAGTTAACAGTACTTCTGTATCAGAATGACCATTAAAAGAATATCCTTTAGTAAGGAGAATTTTGCGCAAATCTTCGGTGTTGTATAATTCTCCATTGTAGCAAATTGTATATGTTGAGCCATCCTTTTGTTTGGACATGGGCTGACGTCCCCCAGCAGGGTCAACGACGATCAGCCGCTTATGACCGAAACCTACATGTGTATCTGTCCATAGATTTGTTTCATCAGGACCTCTTTTTGCCAATGTTTGCGTCATCTTTTCAATTGCTTGTTGTTCTTTTCCAACCCATTTTTTAAAATCAATCCATCCTGATATGCCACACATGTAATTTTGTACTCCTCTCTGTTATTGCAGTTAATTCACTGCTTAGATGGTGATTATTCTATTCAGCCCAAATGAATTGGTTAATTGTCCATAACAGAAATGGTATCGATCAGTTTGTCTATATACTTACGTAAAATAGATTTTTTTTAAAAATAGTTGAGGTTATAAAATCCCTTTAAGATGTCAAAAAAGGAAAATGAAAGCATCTGGCATGGAGGTTAACAATGAATCGACAACAACGAATCCATCTATACGATATTCAGGAGCGGTCTTATACAGAAGGGACCGTTGAACAAATAAATGGTCAATGGATATTTTTTGATGAGGAAACAGAGGAAGCTTCTATGTTGGAGGAATTTCTTCACCAGGAAATTGAAATTCTCCGGATGAACCGCTGGAAAAAGGGAATATTGTATGAACCAAGCAACATCCGTATTGGAAACGAAGTAACGATGCTGCGGGATCATGATACTGTAAGAATTAGGAAGCATTTAATCTACTCTCTCGAACGACTTTTAGATGGGATTAATGATGATGCCTTTTTCCAATTTGTGACGACCTTGAATTCTTTAGATTTTTCCATTTATGACTGTATTTACTGTTATAATCATTTGTCCTTTCTTTCGGATGAGAATCGTAAAGATGGGGTCAATTTTATGGTCTTTGATAATCAAGAGCTCATTTGCAATGTGCAGCATCATTTTTGTTATTATGAAAAGGTCAATGACCGGTTTGAGTTTACAATTAACACTGGCAAGCGATTAATCATTGAAAAAATGATTTCATAAATAGAAGAGGCTATAGTCAGCCTCTTTTATTTATTCTCCGATATATTTTGCATAAAGTGATTTTGCTTTGACAATGTCATTCGTTCCATGGATCAGGACCCTGGCATCTTTGAATATTACAATGGAGATCCCTTCTTCGGGGAAAAACCGGACGAGAAAGTCATTTCCGGCTGCTTGAGTGCTGTTTACAAGCCTTGCACGAACTTTTTTTAAGTTTAACTCCCGTTTCCTTCTGGGATTGACCTGCACTGTGTTCCGCCCGCATAGAGATGTATAGGATGCCTGATGCTCCGAGGAGCGGTCCAGAAAGTCAAATCTCCTTTCCACGCAGGCCGGACAATTAGGATTTCGCCCCTGTGAAATATCCATTTGCATCGTCGTCATATCCCAGATGTCGATTTGTTCAAGATTAGGAGTCGTCTTTGCATCAACTAGATATTTGATGGTTTCCATCGCCTGAAAGGAACCGATAATATCAGTTAAAGGAGAAAGAACGCCAACTGTATCACAGGTTTCCCCCAATCCTTCCGGAACATCTGGAAATAGACAGCGATAGCATGGAGTAATCCCTGGTTTGATGACGGCAAACATTCCTCTTGAACTGACAGCGGCCCCATGAACCCAAGGAATGCCATACTTAATAGCCACATCATTGATCAAGAAACGGGTCATAAAATTGTCCGTTCCATCCACAATTATATCCATCCCACTTATCAGCTCTTCAGCATTATCCAAATTAACATCGGCAATAACCGCATCAACCTTGATGGATGAATTAATTTTATTCAGCCTTTGTTGCGCGGCAATCGCTTTTGGAAGATTTAATTCCGCATCCTCTTCATCAAATAGCGTTTGCCGCTGGAGATTGGACAGCTCCACCACATCCCGGTCAATCAGCCTAAGATAACCGACACCTGAGCGGACTAGATGATTCGCAATAACCGTCCCAAGCGCACCTGCTCCGATCACAACCACTCGGGCTTCCAGCAATTTCTTTTGTCCCTCTTCCCCAATGGCCCGAAACAGAATTTGTCTCGAATACCGCTCCAAGTTACTCATCCAACCGCCCCATTTCTACAAATTAATGAATTGCAATTATTTCTATTTTATCAAATTAATAATCTCGTATTATCACGTAAATTTTAATTTTAAAAATATTATAAAAATGATACAATAAATATTGGATTTAAAGATAATTTTTGGGAGAAATCTCTTATTAAAAAAATATATAAAAATAAGAGATGTTGCTATACATTTTAATAGGAAGAGGGGAATTAGCTTGAATTTAGGTGGTTTTAAAAACAAAGAAGTAGTCGTCGATTTATCGTCTCGTACCATTGATTACAGAACCATTAATGAGGCAGATGCAAAAAAGTATATTGGCGGACGGGGTCTTGGCGTTAAATACGTTTTAGATAACGGCCCTGATGTGGAACCGCTTTCACCTGAGAATTTATTGTGCATCATGACCGGACCTGTAACAGGCTCCCGTTCATCCATGAGCGGTCGCCTGTGTGTTGTCACAAAATCCCCGCTTACAGGAACCGTTACCGATTCCCATATGGGTGGATGGACTGCAGCCCGTTTAAAATGGGCAGGTGTGGATAATATTCTCATCAAAGGGAAAAGTGATCAGCCAGTTTATCTCTACATCGAAGACGGCAAAGCTGAGCTTCGCGATGCCTCAAGCCTCTGGGGAACCAGCACAAGAGCATTCATTAAAGCGATGAAGGATCAATATGGTGAACAGGATTTGAGTGTCATGACGATTGGTCAAGCCGGTGAAAATAAGGTTCATTTCTCCTCCTTTATCAATGAGCATGATCGTGCAGCAGGGCGCGGCGGGACTGGCGCTGTTGCCGGCTATAAAAAATTAAAGGCAATTGTCATCAAAGCGGCACAAAAAGGCAATATGCCTGTACCAAAGCTTGAAAACGAATATAAAGAAGCCAACAAAAAGGCTGTTAAAGCGATTTTAGATGGCGGGTTGACCGCTCCAAATAAAGGCGGTTTATCCGTATACGGTACCAACGTATTAACCAATATCATCAATGAGGTTGGCGCGCTTCCAACGAAAAACTCCCAGTTCTCTCATTGGGAGGAAGCCGAAAAGCACGGTGGTGAGTATGTAAATACACATCTCCGTGTTTCCAATAACACCTGCCACGCCTGTCCGGTCGGCTGTAAAATTGAAGTCGAGGTCAAGGACGGCAAGTACAAGACACGGGTTGAAAGTATCGAGTTTGAATCGGCTTGGTCACTTGGCTCCAACTGTTTGTTAAGTGATGCAGAAGCTATTTCCTATATGATTGACCAATGCAATGAATACGGTCTGGATACCATTGAGCTTGGCCATGCGTTTTCAGTGACTATGGAGGCATACGAGAAAGGGATTATTAGTGAAAAGCTTAACTGGGGCGATGCAGACGCGATGATTGAGTTGACTAGAAAGATTGCTCTGCGTGAAGGTTTGGGAGGCATTCTTGCCGAAGGACCTGCCCGCGCTGCTGCCTATTTTGGAGCACCTGAATTATCCATGTCCGTTAAAGGACAGTCCATCCCTGCCTATGACCCTCGCGGTATTCAAGGTATTGGTCTTGGATATGCAACAAGTAATCGCGGTGCCTGCCACCTGCGCGGTTATACCGTGGCAAGTGAAATTGCCGGAATTCCGGAACCAACCGACCGCTTAAAGCCAGAAGGCAAGGGCGAATTATTAAAGGTATTCCAGGATATGCTAGCCTTCGGTGATTCCATGGATATTTGTAAGTTCTCCTCCTTCTCTGAAAATGCTGAGCATTATGCCGAGCAATATAGTGCGATGACTGGTATTTCGCTAACAGCAGAAGATGTCATGAAGGCAGGAGAAAGAATTTACAATCTTGAACGCTATTATAATAACCTTGCCGGTTTTAACAAGCGAGAAGACGATTTCCTTCCAAAACGCTTTACGGAGGAACCAGCATCAGGTAATAGTGCCGGGTTTGTCAGCCGCATGGATATTATGCTTGAAGAATACTATCAAGTACGTGGATGGAAAGACGGAGTTGTAACCGAAGAAAAACTTCGTGAATTAGGGATTATCGACCATGAGGGTCAATTAGTTTAATAGTTCATTTAAAAGAGGCTGACTCCTTTGAGACAGCCTCTTTTCTTAGCCTCCAACCCTGGAGGTTTTATATCGATATTTTTTTATTAGTTCTTCAAGGGCGCTCTCACTTTCTGCACAAAAACGAACAAAGACAGCATTCACCTTAAAAGTTGATGTAATGGATATGATTTCTTCTGATAGGATCTGCCCCGTCCAGCCTTCTGCTGAATATGTATATGGGAAGAAATCCGTCATCTTTTCTGCGCCTAGTTCCTCGAAATACATTCCAAGATGTTCTTTACGGATGCCGCGAAACTCTAACTCTTTTATCATCATATTATCCACCAGCAACGGGCGGAAATAAGGCGAACTGGTCGGTATCCACTACTTTTGTCTCCAGGTCGTCAAGATGGATGATATTTCTGCCGTTGATGAACACATGGACAAATTGCCGCAATTTTTTTTCCTCTGTAAAAATTTCCTCCCTTAGTGCAGGAAACATTTCCACCAATTTATCAAGAACGTCAATAACCCGATCTCCCTCAGGCAATACATTTACAGATACACCCCCGCAAATCTCTCTTAGGTTAGCAAATACCTTCACAATCACCGGCTCCACTCCTCTCTATTTATTAAAATATTAAAAGAAAAACACCTAGTTGTCATCCTATTATCTAAAAAAGCCATCGGAACGATCCGACAGCTTAAAAATTTTAAGGGTTTAGAATAGACATTGGCAGTTCGACAAAACCCAAGTATAAAACTAGGGCCCATGCAATCACAAACTGAATCCAAAATACTGAAGTTTTTCGCTTAGCTGCTGAGCGGCTGAGAATCATTTCAAAAAGGCCGATAATCCAAAGTCCGACAACTGCTTTTAAAATATACAACACGCTGATATTTGACAGCATGAATAGTAGACCAACACCAGTTGCGATGATAACAAGATAAAGCACCCTTAAAATCATTTGCACAATTTTTGCCCCTTTTGCCTTCCCGCTCGAATGCAAGGAAAGGGCCACAAAAAACAAAATGAGAGCTAACGCCCAAGCGGTAACGTGACCGTGAATCATATAATAACTGCCTCCTATGTATTGTTATCCTGTCTATCATACCATAGGGAAATGAAAAAAACGAAGAAAAGGAATGGTAAGAGCCTTATTTGAATAAAAATCACGATAATAAGATTATTTGGGCTTTTTTATCACATTATATGAGCCCAAACATAAAATGGTAAAGACCAAATAAAACATAAGGGTGTTGTTTATGCCAGCCATCGTTGGAGTTGCGCAAGTAATTACACTGGGTAACAGCTCTGTTTTTCACATTGGCGATGTTTATAAGATTATGCCATTCGCAGCTGCGAAAACATTCTCTGGGGCTGGATCCTTTAATACCGGTGAAAGATTGGATGTTAATAACAGAATGAGTTCCACAAATACGTACGATCCAGAGCTGATTGATCAAGCAACTGCCTTTAATATGTAATGAATGGGTGGGGTATTATGAATTTTTTTATTCAACAATCCATTCACATCAATTATATCAAAATCGGCGGTATCACCAATTCTTCTATCTTACAAATTGGCAGTGCCGGGATCATTAAATCAGCCGCTTATTTAAGCAATACTGGCGGATTTACGCAGCCGGCTCCAACCGCGATTAAACCCGGTGAAGTCGTGAGCCCGACTATATCCCCACTATCTCTGGCCCCGGCTGTTCCGCTGCAAGCTCCAGTCCAGTAGCAGAAAATGACTGAAATTCTTTAAAGATAAGCATTCTTGTAAAATAACAACCAGAATTCTATTGCTGCTGCATATATTTACTTAACAGGAAAAAGTAATTTTCTAGTGAGGTGAGATATATGTATCAGGATATGAACCAATATATTCAATGGCTGGTTCGGAGTGTTCAGGAACAGGAAAATCGAATTGCTTCATTAGAAAGGTCTATTCAACAAATGAAAGATGAAATCAAAAAGTTAAATGAAAAGCCGCCTATCAATGTGGAGAGAATTGAATACAAATTTGACCAGTTAAAGGTGGAAACACTTGAAGGAACATTAACGATTGGGTTAAATCCGAATGATCTTTCAGGGATTGAGGATTTTGCGGTTCAAAATCAATCTCCTAAGGCGCCAATTCCACCCCAGGATCTCATGCAAAGAACAATGAAATTAGAAGAGGCTATTTATCAATATTTAGAAACAGATTTGCCGCAAATTATTGAAAAAGCCCAAAATCAGCTGGCTATCCCGCCAAATGAATCCTATCTTAGCTTCATTCGGGATGATATTATGAAACAGCTTCCGAACAGGATTGATTTTCATTTTAAGGCATTAAGCCAAGACCGGACAATTGATGTAAATACAATGGAGGAACAAATTATAGAACTTATAAAAAAGGAAATACAAAATGGCGTATTCGTTTTTCTGCAAAATATACCTGATAATATGAAAGGGATGAACAAGGAATGATTTTTGAAGTCTATAACCGGGATATTTGTGTAGGGAATATTAAAATCACCGGGGTTGCAAGCTCTTCATTGGTCATGGTGGGCGATACTCAAACCATCCAGTTGGCAAGTGCTTTTGATACTCCTCCGGAATCCTTAATCATCGGCCCCTTCGTTCCGCTTGCACCGGATGTGACTCCAGGTTATGCTTGAACGAATATCTAAAGTTGATTTTTTAGGTGCAAAGGTTGTCTCTTTCTCCTCCATTATTCAGGTGGGTGATTCCTGCATTTTAGATGCATTCTCTCGGGCTCTTGCCATTCAAAGAGAAGCGGAAATCTTTTATGGTCAAGAAGGGAATACTCCTTCATTTCCGGTAACGACAAAACCGATTCCGTTTCTGCCGATTAATGAAAACATATCCATCAGGTCGCATCATTTCAATCCTGTTATAAAGGTTCAGAAAATAGATATCGTAGGAATTTCCAATGCCTCCGTACTGAATGTCGGTAATACGAGGAATGTTTCAATGGAAGCACGTGTAAAACATATCCGGCAGCTCCTTCCGCATGGACATGAAGAGGAACTGCGGTAAGAGATACGCGATCAACAAGTTTTTTTGCAAAGGATGTTATAAATGCCTGCAATTATAGGACCAGTTCAGATTGTTAATGTTTCCGGCGGAATCGTGCAATTTGGAGATACCGTATATATTTCGCCAAAATCCGGCTCGAAAACTGCTGCAGGTTCTGGCGGGTTTAATACTGGTGGAGTTGTGATTGCCAATAATGGCCTTAGCGGGACCAATGTGGTTGACACAAAGCTGCTTGACCAGCCAATTGTTGGGAACAATTAAAAATGACAGATTTGCGTTAAAACCTTATGCTGACTTTATGTCAATTTAGTCAATTTACAAAGGATGTTTTAAGATGCCGGCAATTATAGGACCAGTTAGTATTATAAATGTTAGCGACGGAATCGTGCAATTTGGAGATACCGTATATATTTCGCCAAAAGCTGTCTCAAAAACAGCCGCGGGTTCTGGCGGGTTTAATACTGGGGGAATTGTGATAGCCAATAATGGCCTTAGCGGGACCAATGTGGTTGATACGAAGCTGCTTGACCAGCCGATTGTCGGGAACAACTAAAAATGACATAAACCTTCAAATTAGGTTTATGTCATTTTTTATTTTTATTAAAGCCTTAAAATATGGGCACCATCAAAGAAAAATAAATATCTCTCGCTTACCTTTCTTTTCCAAATTTGTTGGATTGCTTTTGTATATAAATTAATTTGCACTTTGTATCTTTCTTCAAGAATTGGTTTTGCCTGTTCAAACCCGCCTTTAAACCTATCGGTAATTCCATCTGATTTATAGTCGATTAGAACAAGACCCCTTTCATCCTCGAGAATACAGTCGATGATTCCTTGGACAAAGACGGATTCTTCTTCATTCTTCCAATCAGGGTAAACCTCCCCTGCCGGCAAGGCAAGCGTAAAGGGAACTTCTCGATGGATCGCAGCTGCTTGAAAATATCTTCTTCCCAATTCCGTTTGAAAGAATTGAACAATTAACTCAACTGGAATTACTTCTGCCTGATCAAGTGTTAATAATTCATTATTAACCATCCAGTAAATCTTTTCAGTAATATTTTCCGCTTGAACAGGTTTAGTCAAATCAAGATGCTGCATGACCATGTGCATGGCTGTCCCGCGTTCCGCAGGTGTAATCGATTTTTCCTGCATAAACCTCGGCCGCTTCAGAATCGGTTTCTTCATTCGGCGGACAAGGTCTGTACCGCTTTGCTCATCCTTTAGTTCCGAGAAGCGTTTAATCTCCGAGACCGATTGCTTTGAGCGATGAACAGAAGCTTCTGGATACGGATATACCCATGAAAGTCTGGCTGCTATCTCATCAGAGAGTGTAGAGGACTGGGGAACTTTTTTCCCTGACATGACTAGATCTAAATAGTGGTTTTCTTCTTTCTCCTGAGCGATTACTTGGTTTTGAATTTCATCTGCATGCACAATGGCTATTTTCCAGGAGGAAGGATGCTGGGTAATTTCCTCAGGAACCAGGTCATTTGCCGCACCTACAGCCTTTAATACTCCACTGTCCTGGTGACGGACTATAGCCGGCCCGATCCAGTCTATATAGCTTGAGGCAGAAGCCCGTTCAAAGTCCTTCAGCAGCCAATCCAGATGATTAGCGGAGTCGTTCCACTGATCGATTTTCTTGCTGGCATCTTTTAGTGTGGCTGTCAAATACAGCTTTTCCTTTGCCCTTGTCATGGCCACATATAATACACGCATTTCTTCAGCCAGCATCTCCATTTTCTTTTTACGCTTAAAGGCAATTTGCGGCAGAGACGGATAGGAGATTCGCTTTTCCGGATTAACATATTTAGATGCAAACCCATATTCTTTATCAAGTAAATATGGATTGCGTATATCCGCCATGTTAAAGCTTCGGGCCATTCCCGCCATGAAAACTACTGGAAATTCCAGCCCTTTACTGCTGTGGATGGTCATGACCCTGACAACATCCTCCTGCTCCCCAAGTGCTCTTGCAGCCCCAAGATCATCGCCTCGCTCCATCATGCGCTCAATAAAGCGTAAAAAGCGGAATAGACCGCGAAAGGAGGTTTTTTCATAGGCCCGCGCCCTGTCATATAAAGCTCTAAGGTTAGCCTGACGCTGCTTTCCTCCCGGCAGGCCTCCGACAAAGTCATAGAAATGGGTATCGCGGTATAGCTGCCAAATAAGCTCTGAAAGCGAGCCCTGCCGCGCCACAGGGCGCCATTCCTTCAATAAATCATAGAAGTGCCGAACTTTTTCATAAAAGGATTCAGAGTGTTCAGCCGGTTTACTCATACAAAAAGAATGAACAGCTTCCCAAAATGATCCGGTTTTCTTGCATAATCGGATTTGCGCCAGCTCTTCCTCATTCAAGCCCACAATCGGCGACCGCAACACTGACGCTAATGGAATATCTTGAAACGGGTTATCAATGATTCGCAGCAGTGACATCATAATAGCCACTTCTGAAGCCTCGAAATAACCAGTTGACAGGTTCGCATAAATTGGTATCCCTTGTTGCTTGAATTCCTCCATTATCTGTGGAGCCCATGTCATGGAACGGAGAAGAATGACGATATCCCGATACATAACCGGCCGGCCTGACTTCGTTTTTGGATTATACACTTGAGCCCTATTTTCCACTAATTCCTTTATTTTGGCCGCGATCGTCCGGGCTTCCAGCTGTGATTGTTCAAGATCGCTCTGATCGAATTCAGCAGGCTGAGCATCATCATCAATCCCCCCTGCCGATTCTGGTCCATCAGTATTGCGATTTTGGTCAATCAGAATCAGCTCAGCAGGAAATGGCTCTTCCTCAGGATAGGGAGCTCCTTTTTTCAATTCAGCAGCTTCATCGTATTCAATTTCCCCAACCTTTACACCCATGATTTGTTTGAAAATATAGTTTGTCGCATCAAGGACTTCCTTACGGCTGCGGAAATTGCGGGCTAAATCAATTCTTAATCCCGAAGCTTCCCCATCGAGCCGAAATCGATTATATTTTGAAAGAAACAGGTTGGGTTCTGCTAACCGAAAGCGATAGATGGATTGCTTTACATCCCCGACCATAAATAAATTGCCTTCGGCCTCGTCCTCTTTCGCGATAAGCTTTAAAATCGTTTCTTGAACCATGTTGGTGTCTTGATACTCATCCACATACACCTCTTTAAAATGACGCCGGTAGGCAAGTCCTGCCTCTGAAGGATGAAAAACCCCTTCTACTGTAATTTCACCTGTCAAAATATCAAGGCAATAGTGCTCCAAATCCGCATAATCGACAAGCCCTTTATCCTTTTTCACACTTTCAAAGCGAACAGAAAATTCTTTTACAAGACTGACGATTGTTTGAATAAGCGGCTTCATTTCATCCATATCCCGTAAAAAGCTATCAGGCTTTCGCGAAAAAAGTTCATCCTTTAAATCTTGAAGCTTTTTCTTCGCTTTATCCCGAAGCTTTTGAGCCTTTTCCGTCAATTCTTTATCAAAAGAGTCCCCTTTGACTTGTTTCGCTCTTGAAAACGACCATGCTTGCATAGCGTCATAGAGAACAGTCCAGGATTCCTGTTTTGCCAGCATCAAAGAGTCAATTAGCTGCAGGTCCTCGAGAAAATTTTCCGCTCTGGGAGCCGGACCACCCGGCAGCTTGGCAATCTCTAAAGCTTTTAAAATCATATCCCTGGCAGCCTCTAATTGAAGCTCAATATCAAAGAGAAGTAACTCCACGAAGGGCAGCTCCTCGATATTTTTTACAGCAGAAACGTCATACATATCCACAAGTGACTGCAAATAACCTTGCGGTGAAGGATTTGCCCGGGCAAAATCATAAATGGACAGCACAATTTCCATTAAGGCGGCATCACTGCGGTCGCTTGTAAAGGAGTCTACTAATCTAAAAAATGCCTCATTATTCTCTTTCCCATATTCCTCTTCAAACAATTCATCCAATACTTCATCCCGGAGCAGCTGAGCTTCTGTGACATCCGCAATTCGGAAACCAGGGTCGACATCGATCAGATAATAATATTTGCGGATGACCTCCATACAAAAAGAATGCAGTGTTGATATGGATGCTTTATTCAACAGGCTGAGCTGCTTTCTTAAATGCCTTGAAGCCGGGTCATTGTCAATTGCTTTTTCCAATGCCTCTCCGATTCGATGACGCATTTCCGCCGCGGAGGCATTCGTAAATGTAACCACGAGTAATTCATCAACATTGATGGGGGCTTCTTCAGCTAGGATTTTTTGGATCATTCTTTCAACCAGCACTGCCGTCTTACCCGAACCCGCTGCAGCCGCAACAAGAATGTCCTTATCACGCGCCTGAATGGCTTTCCATTGGTCATCCGTCCAGGTTACGTCTTCAGGCTTTTTAGGAATAACGATTTTACTCATTCTCATGCAGCTCCTTCCTGATTAACTCGAGTACCTCATCCTTGGCACGCGGGAAAAGAATACGATAATGATTATTTTCAATCGATTCATCAAAATGACAGACAGATTTAAAGGCGCAGAAAGTACATGGTGTTTTGTCCTTTAACTTATATGGCGCAATATCGGTACGGCCTTCCATAATGTCATTTCCTGTTTTCTGATATAAATTGCGAACATAAACCTTTAGATCCTCAAAATCTTGTAAACTCGCAACCTTTGATTTTTTTGATAATTGTCCATCCTTCTTGATTCCGGCAGCGATAATCTGCGAGTCACCTGATTCAAGCGTTTGATCCATGAGCTGGATGACCTGCTGATCGCCAAGCATTAATCCATTCATTTTAAACTTTTTCATGATTTCCTTTTCAATCTCATCAATGGTCAGCATTTTCGTCGACTGGACAAACGGGTTATGCACATGGAAATAGAGCACACCTGCCGGGCTTGCCTTCATCTCGACTAATTCCTTTGAATGGGTCATAACAATATCAAGATAGGTTAGCATCTGAAGGGCAAGTCCATAATAGACTTCAGTTAAATTGACATCCTTTTCGCTCGACTTATAATCAATGACCCGCAAAAAGATGCTGTTGTCTTCGGCTTTAGCCTGATCAACCCGATCAATTCTTCCTGCAAGCTCCATCCGTTTGCCATTTTTTAATGTGAACGATAAAGGAGGAAGCTTCTCATTCCGGCCAAAGCCGAGTTCCAAGCCAATTGGCGAAAAGCCGCTTACCTTCGCATGCTCGCTCAAAACCACGGAAGCCCGGGTAATAATCTGCTCCAGCTTTCGTTTAATATAATGATGGCGCTCCGAGCTTAATAAGATTTGGTTTTGCAGCTTAGGTGCCAGGCTTTTAACCGCATCTTTCGAAAGCTCCTCACATTGTTTTCTCGTTAAGCTTGCCCATGATAAATTTTGGTCAGTAACTGTGTCTGCAATTTGCTTTAAGGCCGCATGAAACAGCTCCCCAATATCCGGGGCTTCAAGGCGGAAAATTTGCCGTTCCTTTAGCTTCAGCCCATGTTGAGCAAAATGGGAAAAGGCGCACGAGTTGTAAAGCTCCATTCTTGAAACGCTGGCCTGAATCGTTTCCCCATACAGGTTATCAGCTGTTTCACTAGCTAATTTTACAGTTTGATTGGCATAAAAAAGACTGGAAAATACCTTTTGCGCCCTGTCTTTCCACTGGCCATCCATATAAAAGTTATAAACATCCCACCAAAGGTCGGGAATCCCATAATGCCGCTTTTTCAATTGAAGCTGGGCATTAAGGTATGAAAGAGTAGCACCAGTATTAGAAACAAAGCTCAGCTGCTCTTCTTCTGAAACCTGTGAAGGGTCGACAAGCAGCAGCCGTTCAATAACCTCCGGAAACATATCTTTTATTCTCTTAATATACGAAGAAGGAATTAGCGCTTTTCCTTCATCATTTGCAAGCGGATAACTGATATAAAGCATATCTGTTGGGGCGGTAAAGGCTTTATAGGCAATAAAGTTTTCATCCAGCAAGCGTATTCTGCTGCTTGGCGCAACTGTTATGCCGCCGGCTGCAAGCAGCTCCCGGTCCTCGTCTGAAAGAATCCCCTCGTCAGCGATTTTCGCCGGCAGAACACCTTCATTCACGCCAACAACAAAGACAATTTTGACATCATTCAGCCGTGATTTCTCCAAATCACCGACTAAAACCTGGTCAAGGGCCGGCGGAATTAGGGAGAAATGCATGGATTCAAAACCTGCCTCCAAAATGGCTGCAAATGATTTTAAGGAAACAGGCTCCTCACCCAAAATTTCCACATACTGGTCAAGGAGATCGATGACGGCATTCCAAACCTGCTCATGCTCCCGTGCCTTTACCAGATTCCCCTTTTCTTCCGCAGCTATCTTCCATTTCTCAAGCTTAGCCGGAACATCTAATTCTTCTAAAAACAAATAAATAGCCTCACAAAACTTTTTGCCCGAATCTGACTTTTTCAATCTTCTCGACAGCCGAAGAATAGGAGCTGTTATCATAAGCTTCAGCTCATTCAGTTCTTGTTCCATCTTTCTTTCAGCATCTGTTTGAACATTTCGCTCTACATCTAGTCCTTGGTAACGTCGATAAGTCCAGCGATCCTTTTTCGTCCAGCTGCTTCCATTTATTCCGTAAGCTAAACAATAGTTTTCCAGCCGATCCATTCGTTCGCGCATTTTCACGGGGTTTTCCTCAAGCGGATAGATTAGCTCTGTTTTTATTACCCTAAAGACCGGGTCATAACGCCAATAGGAATTGATGACTTCAAGCGTGGAACGAATCAACTCAACAAGCGGATGGCTTTGCATCGTCCGTTTTTGATCAATAAAAAAGGGAATTTGATGGTCGGTAAACACTGGTTCTACTAGTTCATGATATTCCCCGCCGTTTCGAACCAATAGAGCAATATCACGCCAGCGATATCCTTTTAATCGGACTAAATCACGAATCTCACGGGCAATTCCTTCAATTTCAGCCCTTCTGTTAGCCGCTTGGAATAGGTTTAAATTTGCTTTTTCGTGATATGGCGCAGCAGGCCTGGCATCGAAATGTTCCTCCAGATAACTTAAGACGCTTCCAGACCATTTTTTTGATCCTTTAAGAATAACAGGCTGCTCGATTGTTATCCCATCAATTTTTGCTATCTCATTGATTGTAAAACAAGCCTCGCTTGAAGCACGAAACAGATCTAGTTCATCCGGTCCGGAATCAACCTTAATGGAATCAGTTGTCAATGCAACCGAAACTCTCCTGCAACGCTTCATTAACTCTGCTATCACTTGATATTCCTGGGGAGAAAAGCTGTAAAAACCATCTATATAAATTTCCGCATCTCTTAAATAGTGGGAGGAGGAAATTTTCTCGGAAAGCAGCCGAAAATAATCCTCGGAATCCAAATATTTACCGAAGATTTCATCCTCAACCCTTTGATAAATCAGTTCCACATCACTCAATTTATCCTGCAGGGATTTTGAAGCCGAAGAACCTTCCGCTTCCATCCGGAATGAACCTAGGGCAAGATCCTGAGGGCTGACACAATACCGTCTAAGCTCTGTAATCATTTGCTCTACCTGCTGAATAAAACCGTTTTTATCTGCTGCCCGATTGAACAGTTTCAGCTGTTCCTTCTTTTCATCGATGATCTTACGGATTAGCATACTCATGCCGACAGTGCTTAAATGCATCCGGCTAATCCCGCCTGTTTCCTGCAGGATTCTCCATGCCAAGCGCGGAAAACTATAGACTTGTGCCCGGATCATCCCGCCAATATTGGGGTCTGTTGCTAAACGATATTCAGACATGAAGGTCATTTGCTCAGGAACTATATATATAATCGGCTTTCCTTCAGGGTTCTCCGAAAGGCTGCTGGTAATTTCATTAAAAAACATGGCCGTTTTGCCGGTTCCTGACCGCCCGATTACCATTCTTAATGACATGTATTCCCCTCCATCCTCTCCAACTTTACGTATCCTCCATTTTATCATAAAAGAAGCACAAACGTTTGCAATAGCCAGCGATAGATTAAAGCCAAAAATGGTAAAACTAAGCTTTAAAAGACAAAAAACACGATAGTTTACTATCGTAATGCTGTCGAAAAACTATTGATAGCCTCTCAACAAGTCTGTTGATTGGCGCTCCAGGCACTTCGCTTTCCGCGGGCGTGCCGGGGAGCCTCCTCAGCGCCTCTGGCGCCTGCGGGGTCTCCCCTGCCCCGTACTCCCGCAGGAGTCTTCGTGCCTTCCGCGCCAATCAACAGGTGTATTAAATTAAAACTTCAACTTTACAAGATGAAACAAATATTTTCTCGCCAGAAGACCAATGAAGGACAAAATTGATGGAATCTACGAGGAAATGTCCTTCATAAAGTCGATGAAGGACAAAAGCGTTGGAATCTACGTAAAAAATGTCCTTCATAAGGCCGATGAAGGACAAAAGCGTTGGAATCATTGAGAAAAATGTCTTTCATAAAAGCGAAACACTTTGCAAGGTTCGACAAAGTGTGTGCAATACTTTAGTTGATTTGCCTCCCTGTTGATTGGAGCGGAGGGCACTCGACTCCTGCGGATATAGAGGTCACTGGAGACCCCGCAGGCGCTTTCAGCGCCGAGGAGGCTCCAGGACCTCCCCGCGGAAAGCGAGTGCCCGGAGCGGAAATCAACAAGCCCATTAGCATAGATAAGAAAATTGCCGAGAAAAATACCCTTTCTCGACAATCTGACTAGAAGTTTATTATTTTTTAAAAATGAACGCCCAACTCATCCAACGGCCAGTACCGCAGGTCAACTTTACCGACCACCTGGCTTTCTGAAATGAATCCAAAGTGTCTGCTGTCCCAGCTTCCCAAACGATTATCGCCAAGGACAAATAATTTTCCCTCAGGGACCTTATCTTCACCGGTAATCTCTTTTAAACTGAAATCACCTGTCAATTTCATACCAAGTGCCTCTTGTTTATACTTCTTTAAAAAAGGTTCTTCATATTTATGGCCATTAATAAATAATTGGTCATCTCGATATTCAATTTTGTCGCCGGGAAGGCCGATAATCCGTTTGACAAAATCCTCTTTTTCATTAGCATGAAAAACAATAACATCGAATCTTTCCAGTTCGCCTGTTTGAAAGCCCAGCTTGTTAACAACAAGTTTATTCCCATCCTGGAGAGTGGGCATCATCGATTCACCTTCAACTACATAATTCGAGAAAAAAAATGTTCGAATAAAAACGAAAATAATAATACCGATTGCAAAAGCCTTAACCCATTCGATTCCTTCCTGTCTCCATTCACTCCTCACTTTATCCCCTCCGTTTTTTTAGTTCTTTCCCCTGGTGCTTCTCCTCCACATGTCCATTTTTTTCATGTTTGTTTAGTCTTGCTTCAATTCTTCTTCCAGCGAACCAAAGAATAAAAATGGAAATAAAAACAATAATCGTCCGAAACGGCTGAGTAACCAAGGAGCGAATATCATATCCAATGAAACTAATGGTAAAAATCATCACCATTTTTCCAATGCATACTGCAAGCATATACTGGGCAAAGCTTAGCTTCGAAAGCCCAGCAACAATATTAACCACTGCAGATGGTGTAAAGGGAAAACAAAGCAGCAAAAACAACGGGCCAAACCCATGCCGTTCCACCCAGTCCATCAGCTTTCGGACTTTCTGGTGCCTCGGCAAAAAGGCAAGCAATCGTTTTTGCCCATATTTTCTGATGAACGAAAAGACTAGCAGCGCGCCAATGCAGGCACCCAGCCAGGAATACAGAAATCCCAGCCAGAGTCCAAAAGCACTAGCATTGGCCATCACAAATAGAAATAATGGGAGAAACGGCAGGAAGGCTTCAAGTATCGTCAACAGAATTCCAGGCAAAGGCCCAAGGGCTTTATAGTCCTGAATAAGGTTCATGATATTTTCGAGTGTAAACCAAGCTTTAAATGTTTCAAAATCCATCCGTGTTCTCCTACCCGCTTCTAATTCTATTTTATATCCTAGACAAGTATTATTTTGTAATAAATTGGTGAAGCGCCTCTTTATTTTTTGCAAGATTTATATCCAAAATGGCGCCCTCCCCTTTAACCCGCGTCTCTTCAAAACTGTTATCAACAGGGATCCGTAATGTTTCGACACTTCCTCTTTTATCGGCGAAGAAGTCTTTCCCCATAAAGAGGATATCCGATGTTTTCATATTTGTATTAACGTAAGGAGCCACCACACCTATTAACTTTGGCAGCTTTGGAAGGGTTTGAATCGCACTTAATTGGTCACCAATGGCCTGTACTGCCTTCTGCTGCCGCTCGACCCGCCCAAAATCACCAATGGCATCATGACGGAAGCGGACATAACTTAACATCTGCTGGCCATTCAACTTTTGCAGCCCGGGCTGCAGCGGTGGATCAACATATGCGGACATTTTCTTCTCCACATCGATTTCTACTCCATGGGGGAACGCTTCATCAATCAGCTGGACAAACCCTTGGAAATCAACAATCGCATAATATTGCAAATCAATATCAAAATTCTGCTTAATCGTTTGTCTCATTAACTCCGGACCGCCAATGGCGAAAGCAGAATTTATTTTATGCTTGCCATGCCCAGGGATGGCCACATAGCTGTCGCGCATAATCGAGGTAAGTTTAAAAGTCCCTTTGTCCTCGTTATAATGGCCAATCATGATGGTATCTGAGCGAGCTTTTTCTTCCCCGCGCGAATCGCTTCCGAGCATCAGAACATTTGTGTCACCATACTGATCCTTCTGTCCATCAAATTTATACACTACCTTTTGCTCTTTCGTTTCATTATCAATTTTTTTTAATGATTGATTGACACCCTGTTTATATTGAAAATAGGAGTAAGCCGCTCCGGCCCCAATTAAAAGTAATAACACCAATAATACGGATTTCCATCTTCTCCTTTTCTTATTTCGATGTTTATCAGCTCGCATGTTTATCACCTTAATCTATGTATTTTTGGGTTTCACCACTATATATGACTGTTTTTTTCTATCCTTCGTTTCTTCTTTAATTCATTTTCCCCTATCAGATATCCTTCTATTAATAAAAACTTTCTCATGAATTTGTCGAATATTTCAATTAAAAAGCTCACCTAAAGCAAAGCTAGAAGCGTGGCAGCAGTATTGCATTTCTGTTTTCTTTTTTGTAAAATAAAAACAAGAACGTAAGTTCGTATAAAATGAAGGGTGAGATCTTATTATGACGCGAATTCCGGAGAATGACCGTGATATTATGGAAAAAGCCATTTATTTACCAATGGTTTTAACGATCTTAAATAGGGATTTGAATGTGGTGGAGAAGAGTCCATTTAAATTAAAAAAGCCATATTTGGAGTTAATCGAAGTAACGATGAAGGCTATTCAGGGGGAACTAGCCGAGGTAAAGCAATATATGAAAAAGAATAAGCTTCAGGTTAGTGAAACCAAACGGGACGATGCCTTTACCATGTACATGTTTATCTATAAAGGTTATGAAGAGCATCATAATTATTTTAATCCGCGCATCCGCAATAAGGTCCAAGAATTAATGGAAACCTACTTATTAAAAAAACACCTGTCCCGTTAACCCGCCATAAAGTCATTTTTATTTATAATCATGTGAATGTTCAGAGGCTTTAATAGGCTTTGGAGCATTAAATAGGTAAGTCATTTTTTTATTACCTTCGATTCTTTGGAGGAGCTTTGTTTTTAATAAGGCTGTTCTTAACATTTGTCCTTCAATAATCCCAAATGAAACTGAAAAAAGATGCGTTTGTTTATTTTGGAAAGTAACTTGAGTTTGATGAGGCCCTAGACGACGGTAATTCTCAACGTGCTCATGTGAAATCCAAATACATTCAGGGCGGCTCGGTGATGTGGTTGGAAAAAAGAATATATGGTTTGCAGGCTCAATGGCAATAGGAATCTTACGGGAATATCCAATTAGTTGTCTAGTCCCCTTCTTTCTGCTTTCATAATCAACGCCAAAATAGTCGCAGCTTTTTTTGATGATGTCTAAGGGTTTAAAAGGTGAAATAAATTCATCATCCACCTCAATAATCTTTGTGTATACTTTACTTCCGTATTCCATTGGTGCCAAAAACATGGTACATGAATTAATCTCATACTCTTCTATTTGTTTTTTCAAACTTGTCAACTCCTATTCATATGACTTCCACCATATCTTAACACTTTTATTTCCCAAAGCATTTACTTTTCTGAATTGTTACTAAATTATTCACAAATCCTGTCAAGGAAAAAGTTTACCGAAAATTATAAATATTATTGATAATATTCTAAAAAATCCATATAATAAAAAAAAGCATCAGAGGTGATTTTCGTGAATGAAAAATCCTACACGGACTTAATGAAAGTTGCTGCCATGAAACGGAACCAAAGGAAAGAGAATTTCGTCCAGGACCTCTACATCGACATGCTTTTATCGGAAATCCAGCTTACGGTTGAAAAGGAAAAATTGCTGCGGAAAATTGACTCGGCTATTGATCGGCGGGACAAAAAGTTGTTCATCCAGTTATCGGGCCAGCTTAGGGAAATCAATAAGAAGTTTGGAACTTGAATATTTTCACATTAAACCGTCATTGACGGTTTTTCTTTTTGGCAAGCGAAAAAAGCTGAAGATCAATGATCCTCAACTTTTTTTAATAAAATTTTATTCTGTTCGATGCTTGACCTCATATTCTTCCAGTTTGGAAATTCGGTCCAGCATTGGCGGGTGGGTGTAGCGGAAAATTTTCACCAGCATCGGCGGATTGACTTGACTTAAGCCATTGCGTGTCAACTCTTGAAATGATGTGATGGCGGCATCCGGATTTTTCGTCATCTCAATTGCATAGGTGTCAGCCCTTGTTTCCTGATAGCGGGAGACGAGATTTGACAGCGGGCTTGAAGCAAATAGCAGCATTGAGATAATCATGTAAAATAACGGGAGCGACCGTATATCCTTTGTGTTGGAAATTTTCAGTTCTTTTCCAAAGCGGGCAACCGCCCAATTCATCATCCGGTAGGTTACATACAACCCGAGAAGCGATAGCAGCAGGTAGCCGGCAATTCCCCAATATATATGCTTCTCCACATAATGCCCCATCTCGTGAGCCATGATAAATAAAATTTGCTCATCTGAGAGTTTATTTAAGGTAGTATCCCAGAGGACAATCCGGGCATTGGAGCCAATCCCAGCGACGTAGGCATTCATGGCATTTGTTTTTTCCGCCATATTCACCTCAAAGACATGCTCCGCAGGGATATGGGCCTTATCAGCCAATGTCAGGATTTTGGTTTCTAATGCTTTATCTTTCAAAGGGTAAAAGTCATTATATAACGGATCGATAATGACAGGCTGAATAAACATCATAAATAGAGTGAACGGAACCGACAATAGCCAGGCGTAAAGCCACCATCGTTTTTGGCTTTTTCTCATTAACCAGTATAAAACAGGAACAATAATGAGCCATGTTGCATAATTAAGCCAAAAATCAATCAGTTCGTCCTTCATCCACGAAGGAAAGGATTGCGTTGAAATATGATATGTTTTTGATAAGGAAAAGCTGATATAGCTTAATGGCAGTACCGCAACAAAGGCAAACAAGGATAACCAGAATAGGTAGACCGGGGTGTGCAGCATTTTATGTTTCACCGAGTCCTCAGCCCAGCGTTTGAATGCCTTCGACAAGCCAAATAATAAAATCAGAAAGTAAATCAGCCATTCGAGCGGAGTAGATAGGAAAAACAGTAGATTTCTAATTTTCGAATATTCCTCACTCAAGCTAAGTTCTCTTCCATTTAAAAAAGTAGCCGGATCCGCCTTTGTTCCTTCATATTCAAACGGAAGCTTCGGGTCGGCAAACTGGAATAAGTACCAGTAAAAAAATAAGCCATATAAAACAAAGGCCAAAACTGCATAGACCCCCATTTTTCTTGCCATGATTTGTCCCCCTTTGTGTACAACCCTCTATATTTAGTTTAGTTTAAAATGCGGGAAATAGAACTTCTTGTTTTTTTTCTTCTAAAATAGTTTCGGTCACGCAGAAACATCTACGTGACCGAATTTGAAAAACTAGCTTATTTCCCCTTAAAAACCGGTTTTCTTTTCTCTCCAAATGCCTGAAGTGCCTCAATTCTGTCTTCTGTCGGGAGTGTCACCTCATATGCCTTGCGCTCAATTTGCAGCCCGGTGTTCAAATCAGTATTCATACCTTGTTTAACCGCAAATTTCGCCTGCTGTAAGGCCACTGGACCATTAGCAAGGATTTTTGAGCAGAATGCACGACTTTCAGCCAATAGCCCATTACCTTCTACCACTCTTGTTAAAATGCCATAGCTAAAGGCTTCATCTGCCGTTAGCCTCCTAGCAGTTAAAATAAGCTCCAACGCCTTCGCCTGCCCAATCAAGCGCGGCAGCCGCTGTGTTCCCCCTGCCCCCGGAATGATGGCAAGACTCGTTTCTGTCAGCCCCATCAAGGCACCGCTTGCGGCAAACCGAAAATCGCAAGCCAAAGCAAGCTCCATCCCGCCTCCCAAGGCAAATCCATTGATCGCTGCAATCGTCGGCTGCGGCAGCTGGTCAATCGCATTAAAACATTCGTTGATTTTAAACAGATTACGCTTCACCTGTTCATCCGTCAGGCTTTTGCGCTCTTTTAAATCGGCACCGACACTGAATGCCTTCTCCCCTGCACCAGTAAAAATAACAGCCCGTATATCCGGATTGACGCGTATTTCCTCAACCGTATTCTGCAATTCCATTAAAGTTTCATGGTTAAAGGCATTCAGCGCATCAGAGCGATTGATTGTAACAATCGCTATGTGGCTGGCAACCTCAAGTAAAATGGCCTTCATTTATCCTGCACCCCTTTCGCCTTTATAAATTCGAAAAAGACAAGCTAAAAGCCTGCCTTTTTCATTTAAAAATTTTAGTTCCCAACAGTCTGCGCTACCTGTGTCTTTAAAGCGCGTCTTAAGATTTTACCGGTCGTATTCTTTGGAAGTTCCTCTAGAAAGACAACTGAAGAAGGAACTTTATACTTGGCAAGATGCTCCTTGCAGTAGCTAATCATCTCTTCTTCCGTAAGATCTGCCCTTTTACTTACGACATATGCCTGTACCGCTTCTCCTTGGTTCAAATCCGGAACACCAAGCACCGCAACTTCAACAACATCAGAATGATTATAGATGACTTCTTCTACCTCACGTGGGTATACATTGTAGCCGCCAACGATAATCATATCCTTTTTGCGGTCAACAATATAAAAATAGCCCTCTTCATCCATTCTTGCCATATCTCCCGTATGAAGCCAGCCGTCCTTAATGCTCGCTGCCGTTTCCTCCGGCATTTTATAATAGCCCTTCATTACGTTTGGACCACGGACAATCAGTTCGCCAACCTCGCCGACAGGAACCTCTTCGCCAAGTTCATTCACGACTTTGTTTTCCACATTAACAATGGAAGGTCCGATCGAACCTGCCTTGCGTGGACGATCAAGCGGGTTAAAGCAGGTAACCGGAGAGGCCTCCGAAAGACCATAGCCTTCAGAAATGAGCACATCAAATTTCTTTTCGAAGTTTTCTAATAGGGCAACAGGCATCGCGGCACCGCCGGAAATGCAAAGACGTAATGAACTTAAGTCCTCAGGGCTTCCTTCCGGATATTGAAATAAGAAATTATACATGGTTGGTACACCTGCAAAAACCGTCGCCTGATATTCTTTCGCAAGATGAAAAATATCCTTCGGGCTAAATTTCGGAGCAATCAATAGAGTTGCTCCTTTTAACAGCGGTGCATTCAAAGCAACCGTTAAGCAAAAAACGTGGAACATTGGCAAGGTTGTAATCACACGGTCGGCATCATTCATTTTCAAATAAGTGCCGACATCACTGGCATTGCTATACAGATTTTTATGTGTCAGCATCGCGCCTTTTGGCTTACCCGTTGTACCTGAAGTATAAAGGATAATGGCGGTATCATCGTCATGAAGTTCGGGACCCTGGAAACTTAATTCACCGGATGCCACCACATCTGTAAACGATTTCATTTTAGAATACACGGAAAATCCCTCAACACCAGGCTGTGCCAATCCCTTTTGCTCTGTTTCGCAAATAATATAGTGGCTCACTTTCGGAAGCATGGTATGAACTTTTTCCGCTAATGGAATCATCAGATCAAGGCCGACAACCACTTTTACATCGCCATTATTCAGGATATAACCGATCTCATCAGCGGTATAAATCGGATTGACTGGTATAACTGTTGCTCCTAGGCGGAGTGCCCCATACAACCCAATGATAAAATGCGGGGAATTCCCCAGCAATAGTGCGATATGGTCCCCTTGTTTTACCCCCAATTTTTCAAGGCCTGAAGCAAACTTGGTAATCGCCCCATCCAGTTCGGCATATGTACTGGATTTGCCCATAAAGTGGTAAGCAATTTTCGTGGCTGAAGCCTTGGCAGTTTCATGAAGCTGTGTCGATAGATTCATATTCTCTCTCCCCTCAAATGAATGAATACTCATTCACAAATTCGTAACAATTTTCTAAATATATTATATTGCTAGAAATTTATCTATACAAGTATAATACTTAAAAATTTCAGAAAAAAATAAAAATAGGAAGCGTTTTAATTCAAACGCTTCCTACATCCAAAAATTAGTATATTAAGTTAATAAAATCTTCTTTGGAAACATTTCCAAAATAATACGTTGTATCCACATCTTCCAGCGCACTTTCCATTTCGCTTTTTTCATAACGAATCCCACTAAGGCGCTGTTCTATTTCACTGACATCACCCACACCAAAAAAGTCACCATAAATTTTGCAATTCTCGATGATTCCTTTGTTCACTTCAAGCCGGACATCAATGGAACCGACCGGGAACCTGTGCGAGTGCTGTAAATTGAATTTTGGAGACTTTCCGTAATTCCAATCCCAGTTTTGATATCTTTCTTTGGAAAGCTGATTGATTTTTTGCCAATCTTCTTCCGTTAACACATACTCAGGAACATCTTCCTGTCCTTCAAAAATATATTTAAGGAGCAGGGAGCGGAATTCCTCGATGCTTATTTTTTCTGATAAAAATTCAGAAATGTTAGCAACCCGGCCTCGGACTGATTTGATTCCTTTTGATTCAATCTTATCTTTCTTCACCTTTAAAGCAGATGCAACGTTTTCCATTTCCGAATTCAAAAGCAGCGTTCCATGGCTGAACATTCTTCCCTTAGTGGAAAATTGGGCATTCCCGGAAATCTTCCGTCCTTCTACTTCAATATCATTACGGCCGCTTAGCTCGGCATTTACCCCCAACTTTCTTAAGGCCTCAATCACCGGTTCAGTAAATTTACGGAAATTATGAAAACTTTCACCGTCATCCTTCGTGATGAAACTAAAGTTTAAATTCCCCAAATCATGATAAACCGCCCCGCCGCCTGATAATCGGCGGACCACATGGATGCCGTTCTCCTCCACATATTCGGTATTAATTTCTTCAATCGTATTTTGATTCTTGCCAATGATGATGGATGGCGCGTTTATGTAAAATAATAAATACGTTTCATTAATATCTAGATTTTTTAACGCATACTCCTCAATCGCCAGGTTAATGCGCGGATCAGTAATACCTTTATTATCAATAAACAGCATACTCACCAAATCCCCCTTTAAAGTTGAATAGCCTGAAATTCTTCTGCAAGTTTTATTATACCAGTAAATTCACCTGATGCCTCATGAACTAGGTCACTTACATTCCCGTAATGCGGCAGGTGAGTGAGAATTAATTGCTTTACGCCTGCCTCAAGGGCAAACCGGCCAGCCTCTACACTGTTCATATGGCCTGCCGATTTACCATTTTGATGCCCGTAAAAGTTGCATTCGCATAACAACACATCTGCATTGCTGCTAAACTGAATAAACTCCTCTTTAAAGGCGCTATCCCCTGTATAAACCAATGACTTGCCGCCCGCCTCAAATCTCATCGCATAGCAAGGCACAGGATGGTCTGTTTTTAAAAAGCTTACTTGAAACGGACCGATAGACAGGACCTGATTTGGTTCATAGGCAATTCCTTTCGTAATTGTTTTATAGGTTAATTTTGTAAACTCATGCTGATCAAAATGGTGCCCATAGATTGGCAGGGTCGGAAATTGTTTTCCCAAAAAGCCTTGGATCAGCCTCGCATGCTGCAGGACACCGATATCGGCAATATGATCAGGATGGTAATGGGAAAGAATAACCGCATCAAGCTCCTCAGGCTCAACGATATTTGGCAGTTTCGCAAGAACTCCGCTGCCGCAATCGACTAGCAGCCGAAACCCTTCATGTTCAAGTAAATAGCCTGAGCTTGCTGCATCCTTTTTTGGATAGCCGCCCCAAAACCCGATGACCGTCAATTTCATGATAAATCCCTCCAAAATTCCAGTTCATTTTTAATATGTACATTCTCAGCAGCTCTTTACTATATTCATACACGAAAAGACCAGCCGTATCAATGTTGAAGGCTGGTCTTTCAAGTTTATTCATGTGCTGCTTTAAATTGATGCTTCATCCTCATCGCATAGTTGACAATTGACAATACGCTGAAGCCAACAATAAAGCCAAATAAAATGAGGGCATTTTCCCACATAAAGCTGAAATCACCGCTTGAAATCACCGCTTTAAAGCCCTGCACCGAATAGGTCATCGGCAGGAAGGCATTAAAATGCTGCAAGAAATTTGGAATCAATTCAAGCGGGAATGTTCCTGCACTTGTTGTTAATTGGAAAATCAAAATGATAATCGCGATAAACCGACCGGCATCTGCAAGTACTGAAACAAGCAATTGGATTAACGCAATAAAAGTTAAGCTTGTAATTATGGAAAACAAAATAAACTTTGGCATGCTTTGAACTTCAAGGTTTAATCCAAACAGAAGGATTGCATCAGCAATCAATGCCTGGGTTATTCCGATGCCTGCCATAATGGCAAATTTGCTGGCAAACCAATTAAAACCGTTTGCCGGTCGGATGGCAGCATCTCTAATCGGGAAGACAATCGATAATAATAGAGCACCAACAAATAATCCTAATGATAGGAAGTATGGCGCAAACCCTGTTCCATAGTTTGGTACAGTATTTAAACTTTCCTTATCCAGTTTGACCGGTTTTGCCATCATATCATAGGTTTTGTTGTCTGTGTGAACCTTTGCAGCCTCATCGGAGCCCTCTTTCAATTTATCCGCCAACTCCTTGGCACCATCAGACAGTTTTCCTGCTCCAGCTTTTAACTGCTCCGAGCCATCTGCCAGCTGTCCGGCACCAGTAGTGATGGCATCGGCACCTGCGGATAATTGCTTCATCCCAGTTGAGAGACTGCCCGCACCGCCATTTAACTCATTAGAGCCTAAATATAATTGATGGACCCCTGCCTGTAAGGCCTGCTGCCCTTGGTTGATCGTTCCGATACCTGATAACAATTGATCAAAGTATGGGTTTGTCTGGCTGGCGATTTTTTCTTCAAGGCCTGACGTTGCTCCTGAAAGCTTACCAGTCAACTCTGTTTTAAACGTATCAAACCCTGCACCCAAATTGGAGGTCAGCTTGGCAGATACAATCGGCTTTACTATAGCCTTGATTTGTTCCTTTGATTCCGCTTGAATAATCTGCTGTGCGTACTGTTCTGGGATACCGCTGGCAACCAGTGCCTTTGTTTGGTTTTCAATGATTGGCCCCATCATACTTTGCACTTCAGCCGGAGTAAATTTCCCACTTGAGATCAGGCTTTGAGCTATTTGATTCATGGCTTGCTTTTGTTGATAAATTTGTCCAGCAGTCTGGTCAGCCATTTGCTCAATTAATGACGTGGATAACTGGGATTCAAAACTGTTGATCCCATTATTTAATTCCACAACACTGCCGCTCAATTGGTTATTAATTTCTTTCGCAATTCCTGCAGGGAGCTCCTGTTTCAATTGCGCTGCACCCGCATAGGCCTCCTTTGTTCCGGCCACAAGCTTTGGAAGATTGGAATCCACCTCAGACAAACCAGCGCTAAGCTTAGATGAGCCATCTGCTAGCTTAGCCGATCCGGCATCCGCCGTTTTCATGCCGTTATCAAATTCAATCGATTTTTCAGCAAGCGTTGCTAGCCCTGCATAGAGGTCTTTCGAGCCTTGAGTTAATTCTTTAGACCCGTCGCTTAACTGGCCCGCACCATCGCTTGCTTTTTCAACTCCATCAGCAAGATCGGTTATTTTAGAAAAAATAGTCTCAGCATACGTTTCCGTTACCTTTTCAGAAACTGCGGTTTTTATTTTTTCCACGGCCGTTCCGCCAATTTGGGCTGATAAGAAGTTATAACCTTCGTTTGGGACATAGGTTAATGTTAGTTTTTTCGGTTGGTCGTCCATTAATGTGGTCGCATTTTCCGAAAAATCGTTCGGAATTTCAATCAGCATATAATATTTTTGTTCTTTGAGCTTTTTATAACCCTCACTTTTGCCAACCGATTCAAAGCCAAACTCCTTGCTTTTCTCTAGTTTTCGCACTAGGTCATTGCCAAGCTTTAGCTTTTCTCCGTCAAGTGTTGCCCCTTTATCTTCATTAACTATGGCTACAGGCAAATGATCCAGTTTGGCGTATGGATCCCAAAAAGCCCAAAGGAACATTCCAGCATATAACACCGGGACCAGCATGACCGCAATAATCGGGATTAAGATTTTTCTATTTTTAAGAATAGTTGATAGTTCAGCCTTTAATAGGTTTGGTTTCAACCTTATCCACCTCTCTAATATTGACTAATTTGTTCATTCAGTCATTAATGTTCTAAAAAGAAGGACTATCCATCAGACAATCCTAAAAAAACACTCATAAATGACCATATGAACGTTTCAGTCATTAATACTTAATGAGTATACTCCCATTTTAATTTGTTGACAAGAAAAATTAAAAAAGAAGCTGGTTTTATATTCAGCTTCCCTTTCTTTTTAAAAACTCCAGTACATTTTTAACGGCTGCTTCTCCTTGGTCGATACAATCGGGGACACCGACACCGCCGTAGGATGCTCCAGCTAAAAACACGCCCGGCAGTTCTTGTTTCATAGCCTCCAGAATAGTAGTGAGCCGCTGTTTATGCCCGACCGTATATTGAGGCATCGAGTTTTTCCAGCGGGAAATGACAGCAAAATCAGGACTCATATTAATTTGCATGATTTTGTTTAAGTCATCAAGGACGATTTTAACGATTTGGTCATCGGACAGATCTACTACCGTTTCATCACCCGCCCTGCCTACATAACAGCGGAGCAAAACTTTTCCCTCCGGCGTAGAATGCTCCCATTTTTTATGTGTCCAGGTACAGGCCGTTATTGTATAATCACTGTTTCTAGAAACGACAAAGCCAGTCCCATCTATGTCCTCATTTATGGCCTCTTCCGGGAAGGCCAAGGCAACTGTGGCAACGGAAGTCGAGGGAACATATTTCAAAGGTTCAAAAAAACGAAAATCCGAAAACATCGCCTGCGTTATTTTGTGAGGGGTGGCAGCAATAATACTATCGGCTGTCAGGCATTCCCCATTGTTCAGATAAACCTCATATTTATTATTTACACGAGCGATGTTCTCCACCCGATGCCCTTTTAAAACCGAACTGGCATCTAATTTTGCTTCAATCGCTTCAGCAAACGATTGCAAGCCTGTTTTAAAGGTGAGGAATCCGCCTTTTTTTGATTTCCCTTTATCACCCTGCTGTTTTGGCTGCGCCGGAGTTGATTTTTTCATCCCCAATATCAGGCTGCGGTGCTTCTGTTCTACCTCATAAAATTGCGGAAAGGTGGCCATCAAGCTCATTTGATCGATATCGCCTGCGTAAATTCCTGAAAGCAGCGGTTCAATTAAGTTCTCGACCACTTCATCGCCCAACCGCCTTCTAAAAAAATGACCTAATGCTTGGTCTTTTCCACTTTCAGAGCGGGGCAATATTAAATCGGCCGCTGCTCTCAGCTTTCCTGGAATGGAAAATAAGCCCGTTGTCATAAATGGCCCCACTTCTGTCGGGATTCCCATGATCGAGCCGCCCGGCATGGAATGGAGCTTTTCATTCACCAAAACATAGGATTTCCCCGTTGAGTTTGGTACTAATTGATCGTCCATCCCAACTTCCTTCGCCAGCCGGATGATACTCGTTTTTCTGGCCAAGAAGGAATCCGGACCTCTTTCAATGGTGAAACCGTCTCTTACAACAGTCTGCATTTTTCCGCCGAGTCGGTGTGAGGCTTCAATAAGTTGGATCTCCAGCGGGAGATTTTTCTCCTTTACTTCTTTTTGAAGATAATAGGCTGCGGTCAAACCGGCAGCTCCCCCACCAATAATAATTACCTTCTGTTTTTCTTCTGCCACCTGACGTCACCTTCTTCAAATTGAATTTTCAAGTCCCTAATCCGCTAACTTCTTTAAGATGACGGTTGACAATGTATCAATGAATTCTTCCTTTGCATTAGGCATTTCCGGTCGATAGTAGCTCACGCCCAATTCACGGGTAACAGCCTTACATTCATAATCATTATCATATAGAACCTCAAGATGGTCCGAAACAAATCCAACTGGTGCATAGACGAATGCCTTATAGTGATGGTTATGATATAAATCTCTCGTTAAATCTTGAACATCAGGTCCTAACCATGGCTCCGGCGTATTTCCTGCGCTTTGCCAGCCAATCACATAATTCTTTACTCCTGCTTCAGCAGCAATTAAATCCGCAGTTTCTTGCAGCTGTTTTGGATATGGATCCCCAAACTGAAGAATTTTTTCCGGCAGACTGTGAGCCGAAACAATCAGCACCGCATGATCCTTTTCTTCTTCAGGCATTTGTTCAAAAGTTTGTTTGAGCTTATCCGCCCAGTAAGAAATAAACTTTGGTTCCTGATACCAGCTTTCAATCGTTTTTATCGTAAGTCCGCCTAATTTTTCTGCCTCTTCAACCGCTCTGCCATTATAGGATTTTACGCTAAAAGTTGAAAAATGCGGGGCAAGCACGATACTTACTGCCTCTTTTATGCCGTCCTCATGCATCTGTTTAACGGCATCTTCAATAAACGGCTCAATATGCTTTAAGCCAAGATACATTTTAAATTCGACTTCATCTTGAATTTTATTTAAATATGCTTCTAGCTTTTGACCTTGTTCAAGGGTGATTTTTGCTAAAGGAGAAATCCCGCCAATCGCTTCATAGCGATTACGTAGGTCCTCAATCATTTCCGGAGTTGGTTTTCTCCCATGCCGGATATGGGTATAGTATCTTTCCAGGTCGTCTGCATTGTAGGGGGTACCGTATGCCATCACCAGCAAGCCCATTTTCTTTTTCGTCATCGTTTGCACCTCTTATGTAATTTTCCGTATTCTTTAATTAGGGATAGGGCCACAAGGCTTGTGCAGTCTCAACCTGACATCCCTTATGGCCCTTTTTAATAGCTCTTTTATTTTGCCAAAAATCTGCTCTTAATACCAATAAAAAGCTTAATTCAACAGGTTATCTGCCGTTTTTCGCTGCTGAATACTCATGAACAAAAGCCGTAAGTTTTTTCAAGTTTTCCGGATTAACAGAAGGGAATACCCCGTGGCCTAAATTAAAGATATATCCGCCTTGCTCCATTCCCTGATCTAAAATGGCTTTTGCCCTCTCTTCAATTACTTCCCATGGAGCCAAAAGGATCGCTGGGTCAAGATTTCCCTGGACTGTTTTCTGAATCCCCATTTCCCGTGCTTGGCGGATTGGCAGACGCCAATCAAGACCGACAACATCCAGCGGCAGGTCATTCCATTCCAATGCCAGGTGGCTTGCGCCGACACCGAACATGATTAATGGAACATTCTCTTCTCTTAATGAAGAAAAAATCCGGTTCATGACTGGTTTAATAAAATAGCGGTAATCCTCCACATTTACAGCGCCAACCCATGAATCAAAAATTTGAATAGCGCGTGCTCCGGCTTTGATTTGCGCTTTTACGTATGTAATGACCATATCGCCTAGTTTATCCATCAACGCAAACCAAGCCTTCGGCTCAGCGTACATAAACGCTTTTGTCTTATTATAATTTTTCGAAGGGCCTCCCTCGATCATATAACTGGCAAGCGTAAATGGGGCACCGGAAAATCCGATTAAAGGCACGGATAATTGTTCCTCTGTCAATAATTTAATCGTATCGATCACATAAGGAATATCTTCTTCAGGATTCAATTCCCCTAGTTTTTCCACATCCGCAAGCGAACGAATTGGATTGTCAATGACCGGACCGATGCCGCCTTTGATTTCCACGTTCATCCCGATGGCCGGAAGCGGTGTCATGATATCCTTGTACAAAATCGCGGCATCAACATTATATTGGTCAACAGGCAGGCGGGTGACATATGCACACAATTCCGGCTGATGAGTGATTTCAAATAGAGAGTATTTTTCTTTAATTTCCCGGTACTCCGGCTGTGAACGTCCTGCCTGGCGCATGTACCAAACTGGAACATAATCCGTCTTCTCTCCCCGAGCTGCTTTTAAAAATGTTTCATTAATAGGCTTTGCCATAAAAATAAGTCCACCTTTCAAGACATTCTGTTTACCATTTTAATATATAGAACAAGATTTTAAAAACTTTCTTTCATACACAGTTGTCTTCACTATATCGATAATTTCCTCCTCTGCATAGCAAACGACTACTTTTGTCAAAAAAAAGTCGATTTTTACGTTTGAAAATGAGTTTAAATAAGAAAATAGTTTTTGCATAAGCTATTACTTAAGATTAGCTTAAGGGGGATTTAAAAAATGACCGTATATATTACCAGCGGAACACTCGATTTTTTAAAAACGATTAAAGCGAAATATCCCGCTGAAAAAATTATGATGATGAGCAGTGCAAATGGGGCATTATTATTCCATGAAACTGCCGGAAAAACCGTTTTTAATGAACCAAGGAAATATGAAGTCTTTGAATCAATTGGGGAAATGAGTGGCGAAGGGTTTGTTGTGATGAAAAATATTCCCGTTACACCTGAAGGACACCCCATATTTGAACATCACCTAAAAAATCGGAGCAGCAAACTGGAAGGCACACCTGGTTTTATCGCCCTTCGCGGGCTCCGCCCCTTGGCTTCAAATACATATATAATTATGATTGTGTGGACCGATGAAAAATCTTTTGAAGATTGGCATGTCACGAATTCATTTCTTGAAGGGGATAAAAACAATCCCGAGAATGACGATCTTCCAAACATATTCGAAAGTGCACCCTATATCAGCAGCTACACAATTGAAGATTAATTTTTCAAAAGGAATGGAGAATCTAGCCATTCCTTTTTCCTTTCCACGGTTAAAAATTTTGTTTTTCCTCCCGCTCACCTCTTTTAAGCAAATTCATATTCTGTATTACATCCAGCCGGGCAGATACCTATTACAAAAGTCCATGGATGAAAGAAAGGAGGTCATTTTATGCTCGTGGAGCTTACTGCTCTTCATTGGATCTATGTCGTCTTTATTGCACTGATTATTGGTTTTATGGTCATGAGACGTGACACGACAATTGTCTGCATTGCCGGTATTTTCTTAATTGGTCTTATCGCCACAGGCAGTTTAAGTCATGCGATAAGCAGCATTTTTAATAGTTTTGCATATGCGATAACAGAATTATTGTCCACGATCCTTGTCATCTCCATCATTGTGGCGATGAGCCATACGTTAACCACAACAGGGATCAATGATGTGATGATTTCGCCTTTCCGGAAGTTGATTCGCAACCCGGCATTAGCATACTGGACAATCGGAATTTTAATGATGGTCATCTCCTGGTTCTTTTGGCCTTCACCCGCGGTAGCTTTGCTCGGTGCCGTCCTTCTTCCTGTTGCCATTAGGGCTGGGCTCCCTGCTTTGGGCGTTGCCATGGCCATGAACTTATTCGGGCACGGAATTGCTTTATCGGGTGATTTTGTCATTCAGGCTGCACCGAAACTGACATCTGATGCCGCCGGGATACCCATCCAAGATGTCATTGATGCTAGCATTCCTTTAGTATTTATCATGGGTATTGTGACAACAATTGCGGCCTTTTACTTCCTGCGTCGTGACATGAAGCGGGGAATTCTGAAGGCCGATACATCGATTATCTCCGCTTCTGAAGCTGAAACCACACAGCAGGGGCTGCTTTCTCTCTCCCAGAAACGATTCTTTGCCATAATAGTTCCTTTATTATTTGCCGCTGACGTTGCTGCGATGACAATCCTTGATTTAACCGGTGGAGATGCAACAGCTTTGATTGGCGGAACCTCGATTTTAATTCTTCTGTTAATCTCATTGACAAGTTTCAAAAATGAAGGTCTTGAAAAAACAACAAGTTACTTGATTGAGGGCTTCCAATTTGGTTTTAAAGTCTTTGGTCCAGTCATTCCAATTGCCGCTTTCTTCTACTTGGGAGATGCCGGCTTTACGAAAATCATCGGAGAATATCTGCCGAAAGCCTCTCAAGGAATAGTCAACGACCTAGGTCTGGCACTTGCTAACATTGTTCCGTTAAGCAAGGCGGTTGGAGCCGTTACTCTGACTGCTGTTGGTGCCATTACCGGACTTGACGGCTCAGGATTTTCCGGTATCTCACTAGCAGGTTCAGTTGCTGCTCTTTTTGCCGTAGCGATTGGAAAAGGGGCGGCTACCCTGACGGCGCTAGGTCAAATCGCCGCCATCTGGGTTGGCGGTGGAACCCTTGTCCCTTGGGCCCTCATCCCGGCGGCGGCAATTTGTAATGTTGACCCCTTCGAACTTGCACGGCGAAATCTTGTTCCGGTCGTAATCGGCCTTGTGGTGACCACGATAGCGGCAATGTTTCTAATTTAACTATCTAAATGGGGCTGAAAATCTTCAGCCTCTTCTATTTGTTCCATATCTTATATAAATGTTAAAATAGTATGAAAAATAGGTTATTTATTTATTTATTTATTTATTTATTAGTAAAAGACTAAGAGGGGGATTTACATATGTTAGATGAATTGTTTGCTAAATTAGAAAATTCCTATGAGGAAATGGTCTCCATTCGCCGACATCTTCACCAGCATCCAGAACTATCCTATCAAGAATACGAAACGGCCAAATTTATTGTTTCCTTTTATGAAAAACTTGGAATTGAAGTGAACAGCAATGTCGGCGGGAACGGTGTAGTGGCAAAGGTTTATGGTAAAAAGCCGGGTAAAACTGTGGCATTGCGAGCCGATTTTGATGCCCTGCCGATTCAGGATGAAAAGGATGATGTCCCATATAAATCAACAGTGCCAGGAGTTATGCACGCTTGCGGACATGACGGGCACACCGCCACCCTCCTGCTCCTTGCCAAAGCATTGAATGAACTTAAGGACAATCTCGAAGGAACCTATGTGTTTATTCACCAGCATGCTGAAGAATATGCCCCAGGTGGTGCCATTTCTATGATAGAGGATGGCTGCTTAGAAGGTGTGGATGTGATCTTTGGCACCCACTTATGGGCAAGCGTGCCAACTGGTACGATTCAATATCGAACTGGCCCTTTTATGGCAGCTGCAGACCGGTTTGAAATTGAAATTCAAGGCAAAGGCGGGCATGGCGCACAGCCTCATACGACAAAAGATGCGATCGTGACAGCCTCCCAGCTTGTCTTAAATCTTCAGCAAATTGTCAGCCGCAAGGTTAATCCGATTGATTCGGCCGTTGTCTCCATTGGATCATTTACTGCTCAAAATGCCTTCAATGTCATTGCCGATAAAGCAAAGCTTATTGGGACGGTACGGACCTTCAATGAGGAGCTTAGAAGCTTTATTGAAGAAGAAATCGAACGAATTGTCCACGGCACCTGTTATATGTCAGGCAGCACTTACGACTATAAGTATTTTCGCGGCTATCCGCCAGTGGTGAATCATGCCAAGGAAACGGAATTCCTGGCTGCCTGTGCTCACCTTGCAGCTGAAGTAAAAATCGTGGAAGAGACCGAACCGGACATGGGCGGAGAAGATTTTGCCTACTATTTGCAAAAGGTGCCGGGAACCTTCTTCTACACCGGAGCAAAGCCGGAACGCGATGATGCTGCATACCCGCATCACCATCCACGATTTGACATCGATGAAAAAGCCATGCTGATTGCTGCCAAGACATTGGGAACAGCAGCCATAACAGTTCACAGCAACTAAAGCGAGACCCCTGAACTTTTAAAGCTCAGGGGCTTTTTGCAAAATTCTTAACCGATAAGCGTTCATCGCCGTTTCGCCTAATGTTTTCATTAGGTTGTTATTGGCGTATGCCCCAACAAAGGCGCCAATCCCCGGAACAAGCTGAAGCATTTTGACAAAATCAATATAATCCCGGTATTCCTGCTGGAACCTCCGCCAGTCCATTTCCACAAGTACCTGCTTTCGCTCCTCCCAGTTTTCAATCTCAGATAACGTGTTTCTGCGGATTTCATCGCTTGAAAAAGCAAGCTGAAAGACATGAAGAATAAATAACCTTTCCTCATATTCCTTCGTATTGAAGCCGTAAACGGAGGCTGCATCAAATAAGAACTTCATCTTGATGGTTAACAGCAAAGGGAAGTCTGCCAGCCCCAGCAAAATCCCACCCGCACCAGTGCCGGCCCCTTCCACCATCGCTGTTTTTTGGTAGGTGGAAATTTTTTTGCGGACTAATTCATCTCTTTCTTCAAGAGTTAACCCTTCTGCAGCATTTCTGTTGGTGGTCATTTGCGAACCAAATAATGTAGCCTTTACCATTGTTTTAATGCTGTCCGTCATGACTTCATGAACTTTTTCGGGGATGATTTCATTGATTTTCCCCTGCGCCTTTTTCGAGATCCTGTTCATCATTCCTGACCGTCTCGTCAATCTTCGTTTCCAATCTTGAACTTCATCATATACCTTTAATTCATAATCGTTCATCAAACCTCACCTCACCATACTAATTTTATGCGTAAATACGTAAAAATCAGCCGTTTGGTTTCAAAAAAACCCCCTTTGAGCTCAAAGGGAGTTCGTTTTATCCTTCATTCTATTTTTACTGTAAAAATAAACAAATAAGAAGTTAAACAATAGGCCTGCGGCAAGTTCCAATAATGCCAGGGATATCTCTCCCTTCAGAAAAATAAACAGGGCAAAAACAATGTTTTCGATTGTTAAAATGACCATCAGCAATAAATGAAAATCATCATGCTTGTGTTTTTCAGCAACCGGATAAAGGTCGACCCACAGCTTGTTTTGGTGGTGATGGATAAGCGGAAGCAGTTGAAATCCAGTTAAATATAAAAACAAAATACTGATGAGAATTTGTCCCAATCCAAACGAAATAAAATAAATCCCTAGTATACCAATAACCGTTAAGCGGACAAACAGTCCGAGATAATCCGATGACCTCAAAAAAGTCCGTGCATACAAATAGAGATAAGTTTTTTCTTGTAAAAAGCGAATCCCCCCCAAGAGGAAATCCAGCCATTTTCTTCTTTTTACCTTATCCTTTAGTTTCGGCACATCTGTAAACATATTTGCAAGCCGATAAAAGGAAGCCATTCTTTTTTCTTCCTGGTCAATTAATAAATCCCATTTTAACCCTAGTGCTTTTGTTCTGCTATGGAAAAAGAAATAATACAGGAGCATAATCAAAGCAATGACCAAAAGGACTACAAAATTTGCCTGTTTAAACAGCAAATAGGTTAGCGAGAGATTAATGAAATATCTGACGGTCAGATCCCATCTATGTACTGATGTCTGAACAAAGTAAGAAATCCGCCAGCTGACTATTAGATTCCATCCTTTGATGACAAAAAGAACAATGAGAAACGGGAAAAATAAGCGAAAGCCAGTGCTGCTTATATGGGCATACATTGGCATAAGAACAGCAAAAATGAGTAAGAGTATGTAACCTTGAAAAATAAAGCTTACGAATCCGGAACGAAGAAAATACCCCTTTAATTTATCTTCTAACGGAAGCAAAAATACCTTATCCGCTTCCAATAAAAAATTATAAACTGGGCTGTATGTTAAGAAAAAACTGATAAACAGGGCTAGAATAATTTCCGCCGGAAAATCAGTAGATAAAGTTTTAATCCACTCCTGATAATAATAAGCACCGCTGCCAATCAGAAACAATAAAACAATGACAAGATGGCCATTAAAAATATAGCGAAGATACGTGCTCAAATCCTTAACACGCCGGCCTGCCCGTTCCTTCCAAAGTTTCATCGCATTAAACATAATTTTCTTCCTTTGTTAACTGAATATAGATGTCATCTAATGATGCGGCCGGCATCGAAAATTGCTCCCTAAGCTCTGTAAGTGTCCCTTTTGCCCGAATTTTCCCTTCATGCAAAATAACAAACCGGTCGCAATATTTTTCCGCAGTAGCTAGAATATGGGTCGACATTAAGATTCCCGCCCCATTTTCTTTCATTTTCTTCATTAAATCGAGCAATGATTGGATACCGAGCGGGTCGAGGCCGACAAACGGCTCGTCTACGATGTAGAGCGATGGCTGCACAAGGAATGCGCACATGATCATCACCTTTTGCTTCATCCCTTTTGAAAAATGAGCTGGAAACCACTTTAGGCGCTTCTCCATCCGAAATTCAGTGAGCAATGGAGAAACGCGGGCTTTATAGTCCGTTTCAGAAAGTCCATAAGCCATCGCCGTTAAGCGTAAATGCTCCTCCAATGTTAATTCTTCATATAAAATTGGTGTTTCCGGAACAAACGTAAACATTTTACGATATGCCTCTTTATGATCTGTGATGGTTTGTCCATTTATTTTTATGACACCTTGATGTGGTTCCATTAATCCGATGATATGCTTAATGGTTGTGCTCTTTCCTGCGCCATTCAAACCAATTAGGCCAACCATTTCTTTTTCGTTCACCTCAAAAGAAACGTCTTTTAAAACCGGATTCCTTGTGTAACCGCCAACTAGATTCTCAATCGTTAATAAAGACATTTTTTTAAGTCCTTCCCTTAATGATTTCCTTTATTTTATCAAATCGTTTTCAATAAAAATAGAAATTCAATTTTATTTGTATATTTCCTTTTCAATCGGACATCATAATATTCGAAGGGGAGTTCAATTGATGAAGTGATTCATCAACCACTTGAAATGAGGTGTCTACAAAAGACAATATCCGTTTCAAACGCAGAAGCTTCTAAAAACGTTTCAAAACAAGGGGATGGTTGTATTGTACAATGTGCATGGTAACCATTTTGAGTTCAAATAACACCAGGTTTTTGGATAAAAAACTGAAAATGAGGTGTTTGTCGCAGACATCGTCCGTTTTTAAAGGTAAGAAAACCGATAAAAACAAATAGGGGATGGTCAGCTTGAACAATGATGTTTCTTTATAACAACACTCTACTGTAAAATGAGGTGTTTATCAAAGAACACTCCTATTGAACGTCAAATTTGAAGCAATTTCCCCTTCGAGAGGGCGGGATTCTAAGCGAATCCTGCTCTTTTCTTTTTTGCGAAAGAATTCTATGGTAAAATATACAAAATATAATGAAAGGCTGGTCCCAAAAATGAACGATTGTATTTTCTGTAAAATTGTTAATGGTGAAATTCCTTCCGCAAAAGTATTTGAAAATGAACATGTCCTAGCCTTTATGGACATCAGTCAGGTGACAAAAGGGCATACACTGGTCATCCCAAAGATACATAAAGAAAATGTCTTTGAACTGACGCCCGAAATCGCCAGAAACCTATTCGAAGTGGTCCCTGCCATTGCCAACGCTTTGAAACAGGAATTTGAACCGGCCGGTTTAAATACCATTAACAATAATGGCGAGTTAGCTGGACAAACTGTTTTCCATTACCACATGCATTTAATTCCTCGTTATGGCAAAGGAGATGGACTTGGTGTAGTCTGGAAAAATAATCAAAGTGACTATACACCACAACTGCTCCAGGAAATGGCAGCCAATATTGCCAAGAAATTATAGGCCTGTACAGCAAGTTATCTGAAAATTATTTCTTTATTATTATTATCGTAATATGCTATAATGTGTATAAATTCTTCGCTGCAGGCAATGAGTGCACTGCAGGAGGAAAAAAGCTTTAGAAGAGCAGAGGAGAGATGAGAAATGAAAACAAAAAACCTTGTCATTTTAGCACTTTTAGCGGCGATTGGATTTGTGCTGCACGCGGTAATGCCGGCGTTCCTGACGATTAAACCAGATATGATGCTGGCGATGATGTTCTTAGGAATTATTCTTATTCCGGAAATCAAAAGCGTTATGCTTTTGGCGATTGTAACTGGAGTATTATCTGCGATCACCACTCAGTTCCCTGGGGGGCAGTTTCCAAATATCATTGATAAGCCTGTCACTGCATTAGTCTTCTTCGGATTATTTTTAGCATTAAAAAAATACCGCAGCTCTATTGTAAGTGTTGGTGTTTTGACAGCGATAGGAACGATTGTGTCCGGAACAGTCTTTTTAACATCTGCCTATTTCTTGGTTGGTCTGCCTGGCCCATTTGCAGCGCTTTTTGGCGTAGCTGTTTTACCTGCTGCGGCCATCAATACCGTCACAATGGTTATCCTTTACCCAATCGCGCAGTCGATTGCTAAAAGAACTAAATCATCAACTGTTTCCGTCATTGAAAAGTAATGACAGATACGTTAAGAAAAGAACCCTTAAGGGTTCTTTTCTTAAATTCACTTTAGAAAAAATAGGTAAACAATAAGGCTAACACTAAAAAGATTCCCCCGCCGCTAGCGCAGACAGCTGCCCTTTTCTTTATTATTTGTTTAGGCGGATATACACCTGGTCTCGTTAAATCAATGACAAACTTACCAGTACCCATGAAAAAAATGGCACTTAGAACAAAAAACATGATAGCTGCACTTTTCATAGTAAGATCCCCCTGCAGGATTCCAATTTTCAATTGATGTTGTAACTATTTATATGTTTTTCTGTCCATACCTATGAAAAATTTAGTAAAACTATATAAGTAAATTAAATTTTTAACAAAAATATTCAAAAAGTTTCCATTTTTCTTATTAATCAATTATAATAAAATAGAAATCTTTTAAACAATTTTAATTTCAATATAAAATTATCGTAATTTCTAAAAATTTTGTGAATTTTTTCTTTATTAATTTTTATTTTATTGGCATAATGAAAATAGAGTAATAATAAAGTAGGTGAAAATGGAGATGACGGAGAAACAATATTCGGCCAAGGAAGCAATGATTTTTAGTCAAAGAATTGCGCAATTAAGCAAGGCGTTATGGAAATCGATTGAAAAAGACTGGCAGCAATGGATAAAACCGTATGATTTAAATATCAATGAACACCACATTCTTTGGATTGCCTACCATTTGAACGGTGCATCTATTTCCGATGTAGCCAAATTTGGTGTCATGCATGTCTCAACAGCTTTTAATTTTTCAAAAAAATTAGAAGAACGAGGCTTGTTGAAATTTTCTAAAAAGGAAAATGACAAACGGAATACGTATATCCAATTGACACCAGAGGGTGAAAACATTCTCCTGCAGTTAATGGAA
Source organism: Neobacillus sp. PVCKKU3 (assembly GCF_058323225.1). Taxonomy (NCBI): domain Bacteria; kingdom Bacillati; phylum Bacillota; class Bacilli; order Caryophanales; family Bacillaceae; genus Neobacillus; species Neobacillus sp. PVCKKU3. The sequence continues at coordinate 8,022 of NZ_JBLVQN010000014.1, read as the reverse complement.
ACCTATGATCCAAATGCCTACTCAGCATTTACCGGCGCACTGCCTTTACGGGAATTATACGGAAAATTTCCCGACATCATTGAAATGATGGCGATTATCCGGAATATTTATGGACAGGACTTCATGGAGATTTTCGAACGTTCCTTCCATAATCTTGAAAGTAAGTTTGTGGAAGAAGACGGGAAGCTAAAAAAATCTGAGGAAAAAGAACAAGAACTTGCCTAACTAGACTAAATAAATTTTTCAAATTCCTTAAAAAGTGATTTGTATAGATTCTGTGATAGACATGCCTTGATGGTTTGTCCGATATCCAGTTTGTCGGGCATTAAGTTCGAAAGCTCAACAAAAAGCGGATGAAAGTATACGTACCCTTCCGCTTTTTGTTCTTCCAATTTTTTGCTCAGTTTATCACATATGGAATAAAAATGATTCACTTCTGATTCGGTAAGACCGGATTCAATGATCAGTCGAGTGAACTTCTTGGACGGATGATCCACTACCTCTAACAACAGCTTTTGATGAAATTCAAGCATATTTATTTTTTCTGCCAGCATTTCAAATTTATCCATGAAAAGCCCCCCTTTTTCCATATTATTCACCTTTTTGGGACTTGGATAAACGTATTTCAGTATTTACTTATTTGGCATAAAAATCTGAAAACCTTCCATTCTTTTTGACTATCTTTTTAATAAATTATTTGGTAAGGTAAAATGGAACAGTATCTGGGGGGAGGGATTTCTTATGATCTCCATTTTTATCGTCTTTGCCATTTTTATTTTGTTTTATGTAAATAAAATGACCAGTTCATTATGTATTCAAAAAGAAATTCCGGAAGAACGTCAGCACAAGGTGTTCCGTACGATTAATGTTCTCGTTACCATTTTATTAATTTCTTCCTATTTGGAAATTTTGTATACATAGTGTATAAGTAAAAAACAAGCGATGAGGTGTCTCTCATCGCTTTTTACTTATGCTGCATTACCAAACCCAAGCAGCACCAACGATAATCAATAAAATGAAAAGAACAACGATTAACGCAAAGCCTGCACCGTAACCTGCTCCACCAGACATATTTTTGCCTCCTTTCCGTTTCTACGATATACTATTCAACCTCCCTCCAATTCGACTAGGCTCTTATCTTATTTTTTCGGAAAAGACATGAATGGGCTTGTAAATTTTTGAAATGATAATCCTTTTAATTTTTTGCAGGAGTTGCCATTTATGTTATAGTAAAGGATGTGGACAAAAACCCATAAGAATTTAACTATTTAGGAGAGATTCATCATGAAAAAATGGATAATGGCCCTAACGCTTGCAAGCTCAATCCTTGCCTTAAGTGCATGTAATCAAAATGGTTCGGAAACGGTTGCAGAGAGCAAAGCTGGGGATGTAACACAAGAGGATCTTTACAAGGCAATGAAGGATAAATTCGGCAATCAGGCATTACAGCAGCTTGTCTATGAAAAGGTTCTTTCTAAAAAGTACAAAGTAACCGACAAAGAATTAGATGACAAAATTAATCAAATCAAACAGGACCTTGGCTCAAACTTTGAAATGACCTTGGCCCAATATGGTTATAAAAGTGAAGCTGACCTAAAGAAAACAATGAAGCTTGGCATGCTGCAGGAAAAAGCGGCGATGAAAGACATTAAAATAACTGATAAAGAATTAAAGGATTACTATGATAATTATCAACCTGAAATTAAGGCACGCCATATTCTCGTTGCCGATGAAGCAACTGCTAACACTGTAAAGCAAAAGCTTGATGGCGGAGCAAAATTCGAAGATGTGGCAAAAGAATACTCAACTGATAAAGCTTCTGCCCAAAATGGCGGCGACTTAGGCTGGTTTGGTACTGGAAAGATGGACCCTGATTTTGAAAAGGCTGCCTATGCCCTGAAAGTTAATGAAATCAGCGCTCCAGTAAAAACTCAATTCGGTTACCACATTATTCAGGTTACTGATAAAAAAGAGAAAAAATCCTATGATGAAATGAAAAAAGATATTGAATATCAAGTAAAATCTCAAAAGTTAACTACCGATGTAATTAATAAAGCCATGGAACGTGAATTAAAAGACGCTAATGTAAAGATTAATGACAAAGACTTAAAAGACGCACTTACACCACAGACTCCAGCCCAATAAAAATCAGAAAAACGGAAGCGCCTCATTTTTGCGCTTCCGTTTTTTTATTCGCTTGTGGCATGTTCACCTTTTCGGGCTTCCTTTTCTTTTTCAAGGCGCATCATATAGATTTCGCCCTCCCGTTCTATATCTTCTTGTTCAAGCTGACGCTCTTCCCGCCCTGTTTTAATGGCCATTAACGCGCTAATAATAATCCCAACCACAACTGCATAAACCCAAATAGGTATAGTCAACTTCACTTGCCCCCTTCAAAATGGTTGTCCAATTTTCTAATAAATAATATTCATGGATTAAAAAATTATGCATAAAAAAAAGATAACCTCCTAGAGAGGCTACCCTTCCTATTTATGAAATGCAGGCTTGTAAAATGATCGATTATCCAGCGCAAAAACCCGTTCAGTAAACTCCCCTGGCTTAACTCTTTCCAAAGCCCGGTCAAGCATATTCATTTTTGCATCGAGATTATCAATGTAATGAAGGATTTCTGCTTCTTTCACTAACGGCGGTTTTGGGCTTCCCCACTCCGCTTTTCCGTGATGGCTTAGAACAAGGTGCTGGAGGATTAACACTTCCTCCCCGTTAATACCAAGTTCTTCAGCTGCTTTGCCAATTTCATTGATCATAATCGTAATATGCCCAAGCAGATTTCCTTCGAGCGTATAAACAGTTGAAATTGGCCCGGATAATTCCATGACTTTGCCCATATCATGCAGGATGATGCCTGCATACAGCAGGTCCCTGTCAAGACTTGGGTATAGGCCGGAGATTGCTTTGGCGAGGTCAAGCATGCTGACCACATGATAGGCAAGCCCGGAAACAAATTCATGATGATTTTTGGTCGCCGCCGGATACTCCAAAAATGCCTTCTGGTGCTTCTTTATTAAATGGCGGGTAACCCTCTGGATATTAGGGTTTTTCATATCAAAAATATACTGGGTTAGTTTACTCACCATTTCATCCTGACTTAACGGTGCGGTTTCAAGGAAGTCTTCCAATTTCACCGCATCCGCTGGTCCGGTTCTTCGAATCTGGCGGATTTTCAACTGGCTTTTGCCGCGGTAATTTTGCACGTCCCCATGAATTTTGACAATCGTTTGGGCGGCATACATTTTTTCATCCTCTTCATTGGCATCCCAAAGCTTGGCTTCAATATCTCCACTTTGGTCTTGCAGGATTAATGTTAAAAACGGCTTTCCGTTGCTCGCAATTCCTTTTGTAGACGTTTTAATTAATAAATATAGCTCAATCTGTTCCCCAACATCATAATGTAAAATACCTTTCGCCAACCTAGACACGCTCCCTTCCGATAGTAAAAGTATAACATATCCTTCTTTCACTCTATGAAATTATCTGAACAGCACCTTTTTCCAAGAAAAGAACATTTTCCTTTGGAAAGAACTGCAGTAAATGCTGATGACAAGTAAAAAATAAGATTTGATTTTGTTCCAACGTTTTTAAAAGCGCGATGACCCTTTCCGTTCTGCCGATATCAAAGTTTACGAAGCTGTCATCAATGATAATCGGGAACCGGTATTTTTCATAAAGGGTTGTAGCCAGTGCCAGTCTGATTGAAACATATAGCTGTTCTGTGGTGGCTTGGCTTAATTCGTTTGCTTCAAATAGGGTCCGGTCCTCCCGTTCTACTAGGAAACCAGTCCCCAATGGGTGCAGGTGTATTCGGTAGTATCTGCCATTTGTAAGAAAAGACAGAAACTCCTCCGCCCTTTCCAGCATTCTGGGCAAATGTTCATTTTTGTATTTCTCGATTGTTGCCGTCAAAATATTTTGTGCAAGAGAATATACAGCCCACTCTTTTGCTGTCTCCTCGAGTTCAAATTTTTTCTGTTTATAATGATGGAGAATATCGGAATAAACGCCGCCTTCTTCGAGAACCTGTAATTCGTACTTGACCTTTGCTTGCTCCTCCTGCAGTTCTTTTAATCTAGCATGCAATCGCTTAGATTCATCAAGGCCGGCAGTTATTAATTCATCCCAATTATGGATAGTTAGGAAGCTTTCCCTCTCTTCATCAGACAGACTTGAATAGTTAAGCTGACTGCGGATATTGTCCAAAGCAGCCAACAGTTCGGATCTTTTTTCCGCCTTTTTTCCAAGTTCATAGAATTTCTGTTCCGTATCCGTATTAGCAGACTGAAGCAGCAAAGCATACTTCGCTTCAAGCTGTTCCAGTTCATGTGATTTGCCTTGCCAATCTGCTTCCATGCCAGCAAGCTTATTTTTTCTTTCCTGGTTTTTGATTCTCTTTTCAAGCTCTTCCTTAAGTTTTGTCCTCAATAAAAATGCGGTCTTATGTAAATCGAGATCCTTTTCCGGCAAAAAGCGTTTGCCATATTCCAGAATTCCTTCGGCGATCTGGCTTTGCTGCTGATTAGCTTTGTCCACTTTTGCAATTAGCTTATCCCGTTCCCATAAAGTCTCTTTAAATTTTTCAATTTGTTTAAATGCTTCCTCCAAAAAGGCGTCGGCAAGATTATCAGGTATTTTTAACTCCCTGCTAACTGTAAGCAGCGTCTCCTTATGCTTACTAGAGGCAATCTCCCATTCCTCAAATTTCGAAATCACTTTTTCAAATTGGCTCTGCTGCTGCTTAAGCCTTAATTTTAACAGCTGTAGCTTTTCACGCCGCTGATTGTCTATCTTCAACTCTTCAGCGGCCTTGCTCAGATCCTGGTATTCGGCAGATTGCAGCTTTTCACTTACCTGTTTTACTCTTTCCCGCAGTCCGTTAAGCTGTTGAACAAGCTGCTTTTCTTTAGCCTGCTTTAAGGATTGCAGCATGTATACGGCAAAAGCCAAACAGCCTCCTAACCCCAAGATCATCAGTACCCATTGTTTTGTCAGAAGTCCATAAAGGATTAGTCCGAGGAGGATCAGCTCTATCGTGATAAATTGAAGCTTAAGCCTTGATTTAGCGGCCTGCTCCTGGTCAAGAGATCTTTGCTGGAAATGGATTTTTTCCTTGATTCCCTTTAATTCCTCTTCTAAGCCTCTTTTATCATTTCCGTGAACCTGTTTTTCAAGGAGCAGTCTGTCTTGGTCCGGCAAACATAAGCCCTCAGTCAAGAGAACCTCCTTTTCAATCATCTCTAAGGCATTTTTTTCTTCCTCATACCGTTCATCCAGTTCCTCTTTTGCTTCCATTAGTTTTCTGCTTTGTTTTGCGGTTGTTTCAACCTGGCTTTTCATATACATATTTGTATTAATGGCTTGAAAATCTTGATCCTGCAATGGCAGATGGAGCTTCGCTTTTATAATGGAAAGTTCCGCCTCACAGTCAGCCAGCCTCTGTTCATATTGACCCAGTTCCAATTTGAATTGATCAAAAATGGGCATCTGATCCAGTAATATTAATATCGCCGGCTCGTTCTCAAGGAGCTCTTCATTTGGCTCCAAATCGGCGATTTCCAGCTTTACCTTTTCAATTTGTTCCGCAAGACTGTTCAGCTCTGCTTTGTAGGGAAGAATAAGTTGGTTTAATTTTTCGAGTCTTTCCATTCCTCGTACAGGGAACTGTACTTCTTCAAGTTCAGCAAGCTCGTTCTCAATCCACTTTTCTTGTTTAACAGAAGATTCTATCCTTTTCCACTCCGAAAGCTTTGCTGTATTTACCTGAAGGGTGGTAAGCTGTTCATTAAGATTAGCCATTTCCTGCAGCAGGCTTTCTTTTTTCGCTGCCAAGGTCTCATATTCCTTATTTTTCGCAGCGGCTTTTTTTAGCTCTTGATTGACCTCATGAAGCTCCTGCAGTTTTTCATTTAGCTCAGGCTTTTTTCCCCCTGGCTTAAAGCGGGTATCCAGCTCCTTTTGGAGGGCAGCCTCTGCCTTTGCCAGTTGTTCTGTGCCTAGTGTTCCTGCGGAAAATAGGTATTTACCCAGCTCTTCTCCCTTCATCTGGTGGATGTTTTGCAGCCCGTGTATATTGAAAGAAAAAATGGCCTGAAATAGATTTTTATCAAAACTTTCTAGTAATTCCTTTAAAAGTTCCTCACCGCCAATGAGCCCGTTCTCCATGACTACCTTGACATCACCGGCGGCTTTTCCTTTTACCCTTTCAATTACTGCAAAGCCTTGCCCTTCAAGATAAATTCGGATATTCCCGCCGTACTTTGTACCATGTTTCGGTTCGTAGCGCAGCTCTGATTGCTGCTTAGTTGGAAAACCAAATAAAATACTATGTATAAAGGCCATAATCGTAGATTTTCCAGCCTCATTTTCCCCAAAGAAAACCTGAAATTCATTCAAATTTTCGATGATCACATTTTCCAGCTGCCCAAAACCGTAAATATTCATTGCCGTGATTTTCAATTTGGATTCACTCCTTTCTATTTATAAAGTAATTCAATTAGCAGCTTCTCCGCCCTATTAATTAGTTCATGCTGCTCACCTGAGGATAGGGGCGACAAATATTTTTTACCCAAGCGGTGCTCATACAAAACGGCCAAGGCTTCATCTACATGATCGAATTGTTCAATTGCAGCAAAAAGCTCAGCATAAAAATTGGCTTCTTTTTTTAATTGTTCCTTGTTCACCTGCAGCCTTTCGGACAAAGATAGCTCCACAATCCAAACAAATGCTTCCTCCTCCTGTTCATCTTCCAACAAAAGATCAAGCAGATCCGTTTGCAAACTTCTTCTTTCCATGTCGTCTTCCAGGAGAATGTTTTTAATGGCTAGGGACAAGAATGTGCCTTTATTATCCTTTCTCCAGGTATTTAGGCTTGACTGACATAATTGAAGAATATCATGAAAATTCTTCGCCGATGCTGCATCAATTTCAGCCTCTTCCCAGACAATATCTGCTGCTTCTACAAAGTCCAGTTTTGTCTCAAGTTCCGTAAGCGAGACATGATAAAATCCTTTTGCATCTTTTTCCTTTTTATTTCTCCCTTGAATATTACCAGGATAGATAATCGGAGGATTTTCAGACAATACGGCGCGTTTATGGATATGGCCCAATGCCCAATAATCAAAGTCTTTATCAAGTAAATCCTTAACAGTAAACGGGGCATAGTTATCATGTTCGGAGGAAGAGCTTTCATTTCCATGAAGGATGCCAATGTGGAAATCTGATCCCACTGACTTCACATACTCATCTATTTTTCTCTCAAACACATGCCTGGTTGGATAGCTGAAGCCATAGAAGGATACTGTTTCACCTGACTTTGTCTGCAGTTCCATCCGTTCGACTTTGCTCCCAAACACATGGACATTGTCCGGCATATCAAGGTGAACCCAGGAACCATTTAAATGGTCATGATTGCCATGGATCACATAGACGGGAATTTCATGTTCTGCAAGCCTCTGCATTTCCGCTCTGAATCGAGATTGGGCCCGGAGACTGCGGTCCTCTCCGTCAAATAAATCACCTGCTATGATGACAAAATCAACCTGTCTTTCAATTGCTGTTTCAGTTAGAATTTTTAAGGAAGTAAAGGTGCTCTCTTTAACTCTTGAAAAAATAGCGGCGGGCAAATGCTTTAAACCCACCATTGGACTGTCCATATGTAAATCGGCAGCATGAAGAAATGATAATTTTTTCATAAAATTTCCTCTCAAACGTTCTTTTCTTTTATTTTATCACGGCTAATATACGAATGCACGTTCTATCGAAAAGCGGAAGCGCCTTGACCAGGGGCGACAGGCATAAGACGAGCCGGCGAGAAGGTTGCTTTTTAACCTTCTTGACGGATTGGCTTATGACCCCGAGCCCCTAGGCGCTGGAGCTAGACAACAGTCATGAATAATAAAAAGCTTTACCATAAATGGTAAAGCTGAGGCTGTCGAAAAACTATCGATAGATTTTTATCTTATTCACGATCTTTCACAACTTCCTAAATTATTTAAATAAAACCTTTCA
>NZ_JBLVQN010000013.1:0-119436 GCF_058323225.1 Neobacillus sp. PVCKKU3 | reverse complement strand
CAACTTGCATACAACCAATCTCCTCACTGTTATTTATTTTGAGAATACAACAAAACCAAGTTTCACTATAACTTATTCGAATCATCCAGTTTAAATTCCTTCATCGATTCGAGTTAATGCTTTATGAACTAAGCAGTGACTTGGGTTAAGGTTTCCTGCTGCATCTTTTCCAAAAACCCCAATTACCTCCGGATAGCCCAATTCATATCGAATTGGGCTATTCTATTTTACTACCGTAAAATAATGCATTTTCGGTGCAATTTATATGTATTCTTGAGTAAATTCCGTTTTCGCAATAGAAAACGAGATCGGTTACTAATTTCATTACATACAGCTTATTGATAATCAGCATTATTTAGTTGTGCGTCTAATGATGACAATATAATACCCCAACTACCAAAAGTCGGGGTACATAAGTTTATTTTAATTACAAGTCTGAAATCATACCGCCATCGACTACGAATTGTGCTCCAGTTGAATAACTAGAATCATCAGAAGCAAGGTATATAACTAAATTAGATACTTCTTCTACTTCTGCCCTTCTTCTTAGTGGAATATCTTGCTCAAGTTGTTTTAGGTACTCTTCAACATCTGGTTGGTCAGCCATAGGTGTTTTGATAATTCCTGGATGTACAGAATTTACACGGATGTTATACTGTCCAAGCTCAGCAGCCGCACCTTTAGTCATACCAGTTACAGCATGTTTTGAAGCACTATAAGCAATCGCTGTTGGCGCACTTACTAAACCATCTACAGATGAAATGTTAACAATAGAACCTACGCCAGCTTTTTTCATTGAAGGAAGTACTTTTTGCATTCCTAAGAATACGCCAAGCTCGTCTACTTTAAATGTTAATTCGAAGTCTTTTACAGTTAATTCTTCTAATGTTTTGAAGATACCAATTCCTGCGTTGTTTACTAAAACGTTGATAGGACCGAATGTACCCTCTGTTTTTGTGACAACTTCTACCCAGTTCTCCTCACTAGAAACATCTAATTTAATAGCGATTGCGTTTACTCCTAATTCATCGGCTAGTTTTTGGGCACCTTCAAAGTTAAGATCAGTAATCGCTACTTTCGCGCCTTCTTCTACGAATTTCCGGGCATGCATAGCACCCATACCTTGTGCTGCCCCTGTAATGATTGCTACTTTTCCATCTAATTTTCCCATTTTGAATTTCTTCTTTCAATATTTCAAATTCATTTTCAGTTAAGAAAACAACTTCATGTACGATTTCTATTATGTGCTTCTAGAGAACAAGTTAATAACAAACTGTCTGTTGATTATTTTCCATTAAATAGTCTCGAATTAAATATATTTTTATTTACATATACCAAAGGAACTCTTTCTTCTTGATTTATCCTCAAAGGTTATAATCCCAAAAATTCTTGAAAGATTTTTCTTTTCTTGTTGAACTAAACTGTTAGTTAAAGTAATGTTCTAGCAAAAAGTAACAAGATACAAAATAGTTATATCTTGCGAACTTATGTACTATGTGGTAAAAATGATGTACGCCCATTAAGGGAACAGTGTATTTTAAAGGAGTGTTATGAATGAATAAAACAGATCTTGTGAGTCAAGTGGCTCAAACTTCCGAACTAACCCAGAAAGATGCTAGTAAAGCTGTAGATGCCATTTTCAATTCTATTTCGCAAGCATTAAAAAATGGTGATAAAGTTCAATTAATTGGTTTCGGTAACTTCGAAGTTCGTGAACGTGCTGCTCGTAAAGGACGCAACCCACAAACAGGAGAAGAAATTGAAATCCAAGGTGGAAAAGTACCTGCATTTAAGCCTGGAAAGCAATTAAAGGATGCTGTGGCTGGTAAATAAGTACTCTTAACTACATAACAAAAAAAGTGATGGTCTCGAACCATCACTTTTTATTTGGGATCTACATTGTTAGTTGTAGAAACCTATTTTTTTCTATTACAAACGATTTGTATTATGTTTCCATCAGGGTCTTGTACCAACCCGACCTTAAATCATTTAAATAATTATGGGGATGAGATAACATATTAGCACCATTTTCAATTAAATACTGGATGGCTTAATCGGTATCTTCTGTCCATACAACAATTTCGCAACCCCACCAGGGTTTAACCCGTGAATTTCTTTTGCAGATTCTTTAGAGGCTCCAGTATATTATGAATTACTATTGGATGGTTTCAAGTTAGGTAAAGATGTCTTAACTTTTCCGGATTTGCTACAGTATAAATCGCTTCGATCTTATGATCTCGATAAGCAAAAGAATAAACGTATTGAATCCCTTCATCCAAACGAATGTGGATTCCGGGGAGCCCATTCACCATGAGGAACGAGTACGTAAATTTACCCGCATGCATGTTGATCATATTTCGATGAAGCTTCAGCACTTGCTCAAACCCAACAACTGGCACTTGTGCCGCGCTTACTTTGCCTCCGCCGTCCGAGTAGAGCACAACATTCTCACTTACCAATTCAAGAAGCTTCGTCGTATTACCTTGCAACAATGAATTCACAAACTCTTTAATCTTATCCTCCGCAATGGAAACCGACGGTTGTTGGTCCGGATCGAAATGGATGCTTTTTTTGGAGCGGTGGAAAATTTGCCGGCAATTTGCACTGCTTTTCCCTACTATATCGGAAATCTCTTCAAACGAATAATGAAAAATCTCTCGAAGAAGAAAAACCGCCCTTTCCGTTGCACTCAATTGCTGCAGAAGCAGAAGATAAGCCGTAGAAATCGACTCCGACCGCAAATACCTATTGGATGGATCGTCGTCCGAAGCCCCTCTTTCAACCAGGGGCTCCGGAAGCCATGGACCGACGTACATTTCCCGTTTTTTGGCCGACGAGCGCAAAAGATCAAGACAACGGTTCGTTACGACTTTATATAAAAATGCCCTTTCGTTTCGGATTGTCCCGACGTCAGACAGTCCGTCATAGCTCAAAAAAGCATCTTGTACGATATCTTCCGCATCCATGACGCTGCCGAGCATTCGATAGGCTAACGAAAACAGCTCCGTTTTATAACGTTTATATAATTCCTCTGTGCTCATAAAAGGCATTCCTCTCCTTCCCCTCAAGGGAGAGCATGTGTTGTATGGCTCTTTTGGCGCTTGCCGTCGCGGCATCAACCAATACTTCACCGTGCGACGCCCATTCTCCTGCTACATATAATCCTTGTATTTCCGGGACAGCGGGTCCAGGATTCTCATGACGTTTCATATGCATAAAGTCGTGACAAACCGTCATTTTAGGAAGGTATTGTTTGACAATCAATTCTTCCCGCCATCCCGGCTGCATCAAATCCAGCACGCCTTCCAGTTCTTGCAAATCTTTATCCGGGTCCGGTTCTTTCCCCTGGTACTTAATGAGCGATATGACTTGCGTACCATCGTCGCTTAGATAAGCCGCACGGGAATAATTGCTAAGAAGCACGGTCTGATCAATCCCGTAAGCAAATTGTTGTTTAGGCTTGGGAAGTCGTTTCAAGGCCACATCCAGGCAAGCCGCTGTGATCTCAATCGATTGCTCTTTCCAGGTATGAAGGGCGGTTTCCTCTGCAAAAGGCACCAGCTGGTTTGCAATAGAAGGCGGTGTGGCAAGAATAACATAGTGCGTTTCGATTTTCGTTCCGTCTTTACAGAGAACCTGCCGCACGATCCCGTCACGGGTATCGATGGACAAGACTTTGGTATTTGTTAATAACCGTACCCCCAGGTCGGATGCCTTTTTCCGCAATTCCTCGATCAATTCTCCCCAGCCACGATCCAGGTACAACGCACCTTTAAGGGCATTCTGCAGCTGTTTCAATACAGGACCCGCGGTTGGCAAATCCGGCCCGACTACATAACTGGCGGCACGAAGTAACGAATAAAAGATATTACGAACCATAGGATCTTGCAAATTCCCTTCTACCCATTCACGGACACTGATCCGGTCAAATTGACGAGTATCCGCTTTTGAAAGTTTCATAAGACAGGAAGCAAACTCCAGCTTTCCTTTCCAAGACAACAGCGGGGTCGTAAACAAGGATTTCATATCCGAAGGCAAGGTGTTCAATTTCCCTTTCCAAACTCCATAAGCGAACGATGAAGGCTGCTTTCCTTGCAAGGTCAGCCCCAATTCCCGGAAAGTCGCGTACGCATCTCCCTTATACAAGGCATGCGCGCCCAGATTGAAGTAAGCTCCTTTCTTCTTGTTGGTAACGGCCCTGCCTCCTAAGCGATTTTGTTTTTCAATGACCACCGTTTGTTTCCCGGCTTTCGCTGCGTAAATTGCAGCGGTTAAACCCGCAATACCTCCACCAACCACGACTACATCAACCTTTTGCATTGCTCATCATCCCTTTCAAATTTTACCTGTATGACGGGCAAGGGATGTGATTTGTGACAGAAAAGAAAAAAAATTAAGGGAAATCTCCTCGGTTAACTGGATTTTCGAGTTAGTTCCCTATTCATGCTGATTTCTACTCTTCGCTTTTCCACTATTTGTGATACGGTTCACCAGTATTAATGCTGAACTACATCCTCCATAATCTGGATCTTAAATGAAAAACGGGAACTACTCTTTACAAAGGAATAGCGCCCGATAGTGGAAGATTAAGATCCTGATTATAAATTGTTTCCTTATGCTTGTTTAACTAACAACTTCGTTACATGAATATGCAAAAGCGTTCTCATTATTGAGCATCGTAAATTTATTTTTTGTTAATGACTGTTAGGTCAATTTTTTTTCAAAATAATACTGGTTATATCCTTTAGGGTGATCTTCAACTTTTCCAACAATCTTATATCCACATTTCTGATAAAAGTCTGGTGCCTGGAAGCTAAAGGTATCTAATAATATTAACCTACAATTATTTTCTATTGCCGTTTTTTCAATATGATTTAATAACTCTTTTCCATATCCTTTTCCTCTTAACGAATGATCAACCCATAGATACTCGATATGTAGATGGTACCAGACAATCGTTCCAGTAATCCCCCCAACAATTTGTCCCTCATCATTTCTAAGCACAGAGCTAACTTTCATTGAAGACTGTTTTACTTCATCAGGTAGTAACGAAAGGTTGTATTCAATTACCTTTTTTCGTATATAATCACTATCCTCTTGAATCCACTGCTTTTCAATTTGCATCCCTTTCCTCCTTTATTTAATATCCATATTGGATTTTTTTAACAACTTCTTTTAATGCTAGTATTCGTCTTCTGTTTTATTACAAAAACAACTGGTTGAACATTTGCGGAAATTAATTGATCCTTGTTTCGCTTAATTGATATTCTTAAAGTAAATTGTCTCTTTATAAAATATTGTAATATAATCCCATTATACAGAAAGATAAGTAGATTCCTATCAACTATTATTAAATTTCAAAAATCCTGATTTATTCCTTCTACCTTTCTAGCACTTACAACTCAAATCTACTTTCGGATATATCAGTTAATCATTCAGTTTAAGTATTGTTAAGCAAATATAAAAAATAATCCCGTCTCATTATTTGAGAAGGGATTATTCATAATCAACAATCTAAATTAGATAGAGATAACGATAATTTTGCTTGTGAAAGATAGTGTATTATCACTTAGTAGACCTTTCTAAGGTTATCAAGCCATCCTTACATATTCATTAATTAACTTAACTATTTGATTGCCAAGATAATCAAAGATAATCAATATTTATGTCGTAATTAGAGGTGTTCAGAGGGCTCAAGCTGAATAAAATTCAAATGTTTCATTCGATTTATGACAGATAATACTTCATTTATTCTAGGTAATTCAAGCCATCTTTCGAAGCCAGGGAAAAAGGAAGAAAATACAATATCCACTCCTTCTCTCTCCATATCTTCGAGAGCTTTTTTGATCTTTTCATGAAGAAAGATGACGCGATCCTGATTACTTATCGCTATTTTTCGAATTAAAAAGGCAATAGCTGCAAGCTGGGCGTGTGATGTGATATTGTAAAGACCTCTGATATCAATTTGTTCATCACCTATCATCAGGTATCCCGTGGTTGAAACCATCAGCTTTTCAGTACCACTTCCCTGTGGATAGCTTGAAAAGTGATCGGTGGTTATTTTTCTTTCTATCTCCCAATTTGTAAGGGGGATACGTTCACGTGGTTTGTCGTGTTCACATAAATTTTTTGCTTCCTGGGTTACGTTTTTTGGCACAAAATTGTCCATCAAGATGATTTGATCGGCTACGGATAAAAATTCACCGCTGCCTCCAATAACAAGAACGGAAGATACGTGGGCAGCCTCATAAAGCTCCCTGACGCGTTCGGTAAAAGGTGTAATGGGTTCATGCTTGATTAATGAACGCATTTTGATGTCTTGAATCATAAAGTTGGTCGCACTTCTGTCTTCATCAATAAGAAGAAGCTTACACCCGAAGTTGATTGCCTCCATAATATTGGCGGCTTGAGATGTGGAACCTGAGGCGTAGTCAGTCGAAAACTGTTCAGCCGAACTATTGGGTATCCATTTTATGAAAGGCGTAATATTGATATTTTTTATAGAACGGCCTTCCTCAGCAGATATTTCCATTGCACTTTGATCGGTAATCACAAATTCTCGTCCGTCTTCTTTGATGTGATTGTAAATCCCCGAATTTAGTGCATCCAGCATTGTGCTTTTACCCGAATAACCACCGCCGGTGATGACCGTCACACCTTGTTTTATTCCCATTCCACGCAAACCGCAAATTTCGACTTCCACATCTTTCGGGGATGTAAAAGGGAAAGCACCCTCTAGTGGCCCGCTGTTATCTTTATTTCTTGGCAAAATGCTGCCATTCCCAATAAATGCACAATAACCACTGGATTTCAGGCATTCGCGAATCCTATTTTGTTTTTTTACCAATTCAAAGGCAGCATTTAATTTGATGAGATCAAACTGGGCAATAAACCCCTCCACTTCTTTTGGAAGCATTTTGCAGAGCATGCGCATAGCTTTATTATTATCCTTGAATGGAAGTTGAACTGTAATCATTAAGCATAGATACCATTTTTCCGTGATGACCTCAACATAGGATGCATTACGTTGCAACACCACATTGGTTGGACGAAAACAATAAAAAGCACCATTTTCTTTATCAGAACGTGACCGGTTATAAATCAATTCATTTAATGCCTCAATATGATCAACCCATTCTCTTAATGCAAAATCTGAGAGAACCACTTGATCCATATTTTCATCTAAGCTGAGACGGTCAAAAGGTATTTTTATCGTGATACATGGTTTATCCTGTGTGAGTTTATGTGTCCGTTCAAGTAAAAAGGCAACATCATTATTCCAATAGATTGGGTCTTCATAAATCATACTGTAAGATGACTGTCCTGATTGTAATGAGCGAAAATATTGAGCGAGTCTTTTCATAAAGCATCATCCTTTCATGTTGGGAAAGCGATGAATAACGAAAAACAAAAAAATAACAGCCACTCCGTAAGTGGCTGTCATAATAGATTGGCAAGAAAGCTGAAATGATCCTTCTGCCTAATTATAAAAGCCCTGAGAGTGAATCCTACCCTCAGAGCCTAATGTATTCGTAAAAAAAATAACTAAAAAGCAATATGAGGATAAGACGTATATTTTTTTGTGTTCATTATCCTCACCTCGTTAAGATTTATTTTTACAGCACCGCAATCATAACATTAATTTTACCATTTGAATAGAGGTACATCGCGTCCTGTTTTTTTTGACCGACAAACTTTGATTTCACCGAGTTTCTTCAACTTCTAAGCGGTTACTTTCCGAATTAATACCCGGATAAAGTGTATGATTTTCTATTTAGAACGTTACATCCTGGCCATAAAATGCGGCTACATATAGTTTCTTCATATCTTCTACAGATGTTTCACGTGGATTAGTACTTGTACATGGATCTTGTACGGCATTTGCCGCCATTTCATCTACGTGTTTATTAAACATCTCTTCAGATACTCCGTATTCTTGAAGTGTATTTGGAATGTCCATTTCACGGTTCAAGTCACGAATCCAAGAAATTAATGAATCCACCAGTGCCTTATTCGTCTCGCCTGCTAGACCGAGTCGTTTCGCAATCGCTGCAAATCGATCCTCGACTACCGTACGATTAAATTGGATTACATATGGTAAATAAATCGCATTGGCACAACCATGTGGGATATTAAATGTCGGGCCGCTTTTGTGTGCGAGGCTGTGCACGTTTCCTAGTACAGCGTTGGCAAATGACATACCAGCCATCGCTTGTGCATAGTGTACTTGCTCACGAGCTTTAAGATCACCTTTAAATGATACAACAAGATTTTCTTTAAGTACTTCAGCTGCTTCAATCGCCAATGAATCTGTGAAAATGGTGCGCGGCTTGGCTACATATGCTTCGATCGCATGAGTTACTGCATCCATACCACTATAAGCGATCATATGCTTAGGCATATTTTCGACCAAAACAGGATCAATAATAGCAAGATCAGGAGTTAACTCGAAATCTGCCAAAGGATATTTGATGCCTGTCTTTTCATCTGTTATGACTGACAAATTGGATATTTCAGCAGCTGTTCCACTTGTTGTTGGAATTCCGATGAATTTTGCTTTTGTACGTAGTTTTGGTAAGGTGAAAGGACGAGCTGCCTCTTCAAATGTTAATTCTGGATGCTCATAAAATAGCCACATTGCTTTTGCAGCATCCATAGGCGATCCCCCACCTATTCCAATAACCCAATCGGGTCTAAATTCATTTAATTGAGCTGTACCTTCTTTTACCATGGCTACAGTTGGCTCGGACACAATTCCTTCTACAATATATGTTTCAATATTTGCTTCTGAAAGTAACTGTTGGATTCTATCTAACTGGCCATTTTTCTTAATGGATCCTCCACCAATCACTAGCGCTGCCTTGCTTCCTTTCAATGTCTTTAAGATATCTAAAGCATTTTCTCCGAAGTAAATATCTCTTGGTATAGTAAATCGATTCACGATGTTTTCCTCCTAGTTGTCATAATCTTGTTGAGCAAAATTAAAGCTCTTCCTGCTCACAAAACTGACTATACGCCGTATTATCAATTATTAAAAGTACGCACTTTATTTTTATATACATACAAAAATGGAACATAGTATACAAAAGTATACTATGTTATTTGGTCGATAAGTCGATAAAGATAGTCGTTCCAATTCACCCCTAATAGATGGCCACTAATCCCACAAGCCTTCTCGAAAAAGTAAACCTATTCACCATAAAACATATACTATATGAAAAATAAAAAGCCTTGGACAGAGAGAATGTAAACATCACTGTGCAAAGCTTTTCGATATTAGTTTTATTCCACTCTTTACATATACAGTAAAAAACCACGGTTAATAATAGCTAACCGTGGTAAGTTATGATTGTCTCACAGCATGAAAAGAAACTTCCATTACTTAATGGCTGATTGATCATGAGTTTCTTTTTCCAATACATTCTCAATATAATCTTTGCCCCACTGATACATAGCATCTAAAATCGGTAAAAGGCTTTTTCCATGCTCAGTCAATGAGTATTCCACTTTTGGTGGAACTACAGGGTACACTTCACGATGTACAATTAAATGGTCTTCAAGTTCACGTAATTGGTTGACAAGCATTCTTTGGGTAATCCCTGGCATTAGGGCTTTTAATTCACCAAACCGTTTCGTTCCCTCCTTGCCTAGATGCCATAAAATCAACATTTTCCACTTACCGCCAATTACTGAAAGTGTTAATTCTTTTTCACAGTTAAAGAATTTCTCTCCTAAATTTGGCACTCACTTCACCTCTCCCTTATAGTACCCAATAGTATACTTTTTATCACTATATGCAATTAAAGTGCGTACTTTTTATTTAGCAACATACTCAGTATACTAAGAAACGTGCTAGTGAGTACAATGTTTTTCAAAAGGAAACATTTACACATGTTTAATGGCATCTATTAGCACAATGAAAAATCATCTAGAAGGAGCGAGCTTATATGAAATTACAATTAGCATTAGATCTTGTCGATATTCCAGGAGCCATCGAAGTCGTGAAAGAGGTACAAGATCATATTGATGTTGTCGAAATTGGTACACCTGTTGTTATTAATGAAGGTCTTAAAGCTGTGAAAGAAGTAAAAGCTGCTTTTCCAAACTTAACTGTATTAGCTGACTTGAAAATTATGGATGCAGCTGGATATGAAGTAAGCCAAGCATCTGCAGCAGGTGCTGACATCATTACGATTCTTGGAACAGCAGAAGACGAGTCCATTAAAGGCGCAGTAGAAGAGGCTAAAATACAAGGAAAAGAAATCCTTGTAGATATGATTGCGGTAAAAGACATTGCAGCACGTGCCAAAGAATTGGACGAACTTGGTGCTGATTATATATGTGTACACACAGGTTACGACTTGCAAGCTGTAGGAAAAAATTCCTTTGAGGATTTGCATACCATTAAGAGTGTTGTCAAAAACGCCAAAACTGCCATTGCTGGTGGAATCAAACTAGAAACACTTCCAGAAGTTATTAAAGAGCACCCTGACCTCATTATTGTAGGCGGCGGAATCACAGGTAAAGAAGATAAAAAAGCTGCTGCCCAAAAAATGCAGGAATTGATTAAACAAGGTTGATTCGGGCGATGAATACGACTGAATATTTAGCACAAGTTGTTCAAGAATTAAGTCAAACGGCCCACTTAATTTCTGATGAACAAGCAGAGAAATTAGTAAACCAGATTTTAGAATCCAAGAAAATCTTTGTGGCTGGTGCGGGCAGATCCGGATTTATGGGGAAAGCCTTTGTCATGCGTATGATGCACATGGGGATTGATGCCTATGTGGTAGGTGAAACCGTAACAGCCAACTTAGAAAAGGGCGATCTATTAATTATTGGGTCAGGTTCAGGAGAAACGAAAACGTTGGTTGCCTATGCCGAAAAAGCGAAAAGCTTAGGGGGTACAGTCGCCGCTATCACCATTTCTCCCGAATCCACCATTGGAAAATTAGCTGATTTTATTGTGAAATTACCGGGAGTAACGAAAGATCAATCTGCCGGTGATTACAAGACCATTCAGCCAATGGGATCTCTATTTGAGCAAACGATGTTGTTATTTTATGATGCCGTCATCTTGCGCTTTATGGAGAAAAAAGGCTTAGATTCTAATACTATGTATGGTAAACATGCTAATCTCGAATAGATATACAGAAAAGACCACATTTTTAAAATGTGGTCTTTTCTAAGACTTTGTTGCTTTTTGCTGCCTTTTTAAAATTTCGTTCTACTAAATAGACGGAGGAATTCCGCCTAATCGGGAAAATGGATGTAAATGAGCTGAAATAGACGGAGAAATTCCGATTAATTGAATTTAAACCGCAAAAACAGGGAACTTTTCTTTGCACAACCGGAAAATCTCCGCTTATCTATTCCAAAAAAGACCTCTATTTTGCAAATAGTCGGAAAACCTCCGCTTATTGGTTACTCTTCTAAGGGGTCTATCCCAATTGGCCAGCCATTCCTAATGCAGCTCTGATTCTCCTTAGGCTCAAACTCGTTATTCCTTATTTTAATAAATGACTGGAGCTTGCCCCATCCTTAAATTTACATTTCTAACCCAAAAAGCCCCTAATGAAAATACATTTTAATTTACCGTATATACCTGTTAATTCCAATCAACTCCACCCCAAGAGGATTGCAACTTTCGCAACAGAACAATTTGGCCGAGATGATACGTATCGTCATGAAAGTGCACCACTTAAAATTTATTTATAAAAGAAAAAATCAATACATTGCCCCAGTACCTTTTAGCTTAACCTCCGTTTTTACCTTAAATTCCAAGGTTGAATATATATCCTTCCATTTAGCTTTTAAATCTTTTGTTGTCCCGTATTTCGCCTGGTACTTTAAACCAAGCCCCAGTGGATCGGCACCTACCTGTTGAAGATGAACAAGAAAATCCTTTACCCTTATGTTGATTTGATTGGATGTCTTTCTTTCATATTTTGAAATCTCGCTTCTTTTGTGAAGAGTTGCGTTTGACTCTTCAACGAATCCCTGAATTTTTATTTGAACCTCCACATAAGGTTTTCCTCTTTTAGGTACAACAATCTCCCATTTGGTTTTTGTATTTTCAGCATTCACAAAAAATTCCTCTTTCCCTTTTCCAACATTAATTAAAGTTGTTTTTTTAGGGTTTAGAAGTTCATTTAATAATCTTGTTTCATTCTGATTTAATTCAGCCTTTAGTTTTTTTCCTTTTAACACTACTGAAGAATTAATCCTGAAAGACCCTTTAATAGGTTCGATAATTGGCAGATAAGGGTCCACTCCATCTTCTCTCAGCCTCATATAATAATCGTTTAGAATTTCCGACATGACATAAGGCGAATTATTGGTTACTTCATTAAAGGATAAGATAAGAGCATTTCCGGGTAATCTTTCAGACTTCACATCCGACGAAAGAATTTTTTCCGCTGAAGGCTTTCCAACAGCTATATAGGAAATCCCTTGAATATCAGGACGTTTGATAAACCATTTCATCAATTCCATCTGGTCATGCAGTAAAATATCTTTATTTAAAACAATCACCCTGCAATGACCAAAATCCAACTTTTTATCTACCATGGACTGGATGACCCGAATAGCTTCGGGAATAGAATTTGACTCTTTGGCAATAATTTGAAACTCCGATTTCCCAGGTTCAACCTGTGCTGAAGGTATGGCCAACTTCACCATAACACGGTACGGATTTTTCTCATCATGTGATGCATCAACCCCAACTGCTACTACAAAGAAACGTTTGTCTAGGTCGTTATATTGACATCCAGTTAAAATAGACATAGTTATTATAAATATCAACACAAAAAGAGTTTTCATGTTTTTTTCCTCCTGGATAAGAAAAACACTAAGGCTACTAACATCATCTCTGCAGGAAATCGAATGTTTAACCAAATCTTGACTATATAGAAAAACTCTCTTTGATTCGTAATAGATTGGAGGATCAAAGTAAGTAGACCAATACAGGTAAGAAAACCCATTTTATAAAATTTACCTTTTTTCTCATTAGCCTTTCTCCCAATAAATAACCCTTCTAAAAGTTTGAGCCCTACATGCCATGTGAGAATTCCGAACAATAAGATTAGCAAAAGATACAGAAAAAGAATCAAATAAAGAACTCTCTCGATAAAACCAAATTCCATTCTTAGTGAATCAGAGATGAATATCCAAGGAAAAACTACATCGTTGACACCATTAACCCCCAAAAAAGCAATTGGTATAAAAAATGTAGAACAGATGACTAAAAGTCCAATGATGGGAAGAATCCATAAAAACTTTATAACCTTTTTGGTATCAATATAGCGATTTATAATGACCAAATTGATATATCCGATAAATACATAGGTGGCCGCTGCAATAGAACTATAGCTTGGCATTTGCCATGTATTATGGAGCATTCTAAAAATATGGTCCCAATAAAAGTATTTACTGCTTAAAGCTTTGAATAGAATAAAAGCTACTAATGGTGCAGCAGGGAGAACGACAATCTCGATTAAAAACAGGATAGAATCCGTTTTTCTTAATGCACCAAAAATGATAATTAAAAGCAGAAAGGCTAGGACTACTTTCATACTCATATTGGGGCTAATATATAGCTTAATGACATAACTGTACGAAATTAATGCAAATGCTCCTGCAGCAATCCACATTAAAGCCAAAAAGGCTAAATAGGGAGCCCGAATAAATCCTGGAATCCTTTCATGGAAAATTTCAGGAAGTCCCTTTTGAGGGAATTTGCTCATGGCATAAGTAAATAAAAAAACAAATAATCCCCCAATTAGTACACTTAAAAACATAGACATAATGGTGCCATTAAAGCGATTCTGAATTAATACCGCTGGAACATTAACCATAATGTTCAACATCATAGTTAATATGACAATATAAAAGAGATGGCGAACCAATTATTGATGCCCCTCCTTTGAATTCTCGGTAATGGTTTCTATCTTATCCGAGGATCCCCAATGCAAAGAAAGAAAAGGCGTTCCAAAACTCCGTATATCAACTAAAACACATAGTGTGACTATAATCCCTGCAACCAGGCCAACCATTCCAAAGAGAGTAGATGCTACGATTAGAGGGTACCTTATGCATCGAATAGCAAAGCTCATGGCATTAATAGGAATGGTGAAGTTGGCAATTGCCACAAATGCGGTAACGATAATCATAATGGAACTGACAAGTTCTGCCTGCTGGGCGGCTTGTCCTAAAATAAGCCCTCCTACAGTTGTTGCGGTGGGCCCAATTGCTTTTGGAAGCCTTATACTTGCTTCTACAAGCATTTCGACCGCCAGCATCATAAATAGAACCTCATAAAAAGAAGGGTAAGGAACCCCTGCCCTACTGCCTGCAATGGTCAAGGTAAGCTGAGATCTTAAAATTTCAGGATTAAAGGATGTAATCGCAATATATAATGCAGGCAAAACCAGTGTAATCAGAAGGGCCGCATAACGAATTGTCAGCATGAGTGTTTTTACCCAATAGGCATGATATACATCATCCATTGAAGACATGAAATCAAAGAAAACAGCAGGAAGGCTTAATGAGAAAGGCGTTCCATTGATCAAGATAACGATTTTACCCTGTGAAAGATTCAGTGTGGCTCTATCTGGCCTTTCTGAAATCATCGTGGTTGGAAATAAGTTAATTTTCTTCCCAGTTAAAGCATGATCTAATTGACCTGCAGCTTGAACGACATCCATTTCAACATTACTAAGTCGCTCCTTTAACTTTTTTAGGACATTAAAATCGACATAATCCACATCATATAATAAAGCTATTTTAGTCTTGGACAATGTGCCGACTTCTTGATATTCAACTCTTATTTTGTTGGTTGGGTATCGTTTTCGAATAAACGCAATGTTTTCATCCAAATCCTGTGAAAATGCCTTTTGTGGCCCTTGGACGGACATTTCAACTGATGATTCCTGTGCTTCAGCATTAATTTGTTTTTGAATCTTATAGGAGTAAACAGAATTGGAAATAAAAATTAGAACACATCCATCTACCACAAAGGACTGAAGATCCTCACCATTCTGAATGACATTTATAGATGGTAGAGACAATAGATGTAAAATATATTTTGATTCCTTCTCACACATCATTAAAGGCTGAATTATATCATTCTTAATTTTCTGACCATCGCATATGCTTTGGAGGTACACCAAAGATATTTCTTGTTTGAAATACTCAAAGGTATGAATAATTAAATCCTTTGTTTCTTGGAATTGGTGTTTTAAGGTAATTATCATTTCTTTTTGATTTTTCATATAACTCACCTATTGTGTAAGAATGTCTAAGTTAGTATGGGTAATAAATGGTATTCCATTCATCAGACAAATTCTGTTAGGCGAATCCTAGTCTAATCACAAAGAGAGCTAAGCTTTCTTTTTTAGCCTAACCTAGAGCGTTAACGATGCTCTTTCAAAGCGATTACGAGTAAATTTTATTAGAGTTATAGTCCTCATTATGATTGAGAAAAGTGAGAAAAGTGAGAAGCTGAGAAATAGAGTAGAATTTTAGATTTAATGGCTGCGATGAGAAAAATGAGAAATTTCTAGTCATCATATTACCGCTAAATTTTTAAAAACATGGATAGGATCAGTACATTTTTCCTTTTTTTAAGTTGGCACGAAATTTGCACTACTAATAAAGTGTAAATGTATGTAAAAAGGAGATGAATGTATGGAATTAGGTTTATTTTTAATGCCGTCACATCCACCAGAAAGAAGTTTATATGATGCAACGCAATGGGATTTAGAGATGATTCAGTATGCTGATACACTTGGATATCAAGAGGCTTGGATCGGTGAGCATTTTACTGCACCATGGGAACCTATTCCAGCTCCGGATTTAATGATTGCTCAGGCTTTAACGTCAACTAAGCAGATTAAACTTGCACCAGGTGCTCATTTACTGCCATACCATCACCCGGTTGAGCTTGCTCATAGAGTGGCATATCTTGATCATCTCTCACAAGGGCGTTTAATGCTGGGAGTTGGAGCAGGAGGCCTGCTGACAGATAGTGAAACCTTTGGTGTTGATGCTGCAAATGGCGAGAATCGAACCATGATGGTAGAAGCTTTAGAAATCATGCTGAAACTTTGGAATGAGAAAGAGCCTTTTCAATTTGAAGGAGCTTACTGGAAGGCAAATAAAATTGAAGGCAATCCATTTGCAGGTTACCATATTTATCCTTACCAACAGCCACACCCGCCAATTGGTGTTACCGGATTAAGTCCTGGTTCGGAAACATTAAAAACCGCTGGTGAAAAAGGATTTATTCCAATGAGTCTTGGGGCTAACAATGAATATATAGCCGGTCATTGGAAATCTGTTGAGGAAGGTGCAAAAAGAAGCGGCAGAACTCCATCGAGATCTGAATGGAGGATTACACGTGATGTGTTTGTAGCAGATACGGATGAGGAAGCAATTGAAGGATCACTAAATTCAATGATGGGAAGGCAGCATCGCGAATATTGGATTCCCCTTTTCCAAAGTCTTCGTGCAGTATCTGTATTCAAGCATGAAGAATCTGTTGATGAATCACAAATTACTCCTGAATATGTTGCCAAACACAATTGGTTTGTTGGCTCTCCAGAAACTGTAGCAAACAAAATCGTCAATCTTTATGAAACGGTTGGCGGATTTGGAGCCTTACTCGTAACAGGCTATGATTATAGCGAGACACCCGATATTTGGAAAAAATCAATGAGATTACTTCAAGAAGAGGTTATGCCAAGAGTGAACCACAAAATAGCTAAAGTTCATATATAGGCAATACCTTTAACTCTTCCTTTTTAAAAATAACCGATACACAAAGGGGATAGGCTCCCCTATTCAATAGGTAACAATCAGAAAAGGGCCAGATTGGCCCTTCTTTTTGGATCGTCTTATCACCAAAACCAATATATATTGAATTTGGCTATGAAACATATTTTTTCTTTAAATATTAAACTTTTTCATTTTACGGTAAAACGTACTTAAAGGCATTCCAATTAACGAGGCAGCTTCTCTTATATTGCCATTCGTACTCTGAAGAGCTTTTATCATGTTTTCTTTTTGAAGCTTATGATTGTTTGAATAAAATCCCCCCTCTAACTTATTTGTTGACTCTACTTTAGGTTCTATTGGTGTGCTAGGATTGTCATGGCTTTCTTTAATATAAGAAGGCAAGTGTGAAAGCTTCAGTGATTTCCCTTCAGATAAGATCGTCATTTTTTCCAAGACATTAAATAGTTCCCTGATATTGCCGGGCCAGGAATACGTCGTCAATTTATCCATAATAGTTGATGAGATAGTAAGATTTATATTTTTAG
Organism: Neobacillus sp. PVCKKU3; assembly: GCF_058323225.1. Classification (NCBI taxonomy): domain Bacteria; kingdom Bacillati; phylum Bacillota; class Bacilli; order Caryophanales; family Bacillaceae; genus Neobacillus; species Neobacillus sp. PVCKKU3. The sequence continues at coordinate 102,115 of NZ_JBLVQN010000013.1, read as the reverse complement.
ACTTAAAAAAATACTTAACCAGCTCAGGTATATCCTGTTTCCTTTCACTTAGTGGCGGTATTTTAAGATCAAATACATGGATACGATAGTATAAATCTTGTCTAAATTCACCACGCCTAACTAGTTCTTCTAATTTTTTATTGGTCGCTGTGATAATTCTTACATCAACAGGTATAGGCTTTTCCGAACCAATTGGTACCACTTCTTTCTCTTGAAGGACTCTTAATAAGGCTATCTGCATGGAAAATGGCATTTCTCCAATTTCATCTAAAAATATGGTTCCTTTATTGGCCTGAACAAATTTTCCTTCGTACCCTTTTTTTCTAGCCCCTGTAAAGGCGCCTTCTACATAACCAAATAATTCACTTTCTAATAATTCCTTTGGAATAGCCCCACAATTAACGGCAACAAAGGGCTGGTTTTTTCTGTCGCTATTTAGATGAATCGACTTAGCCACCACTTCTTTCCCTGTTCCGCTTTCTCCATAAATAGCAACCGTAACATTGGATTTTGCCGCTTTTTTCATCTCACTTAGAATCTTTCTAAAAGCGATACTATTTCCTTGTTCCCCTATAAAGGTAAAGTTTTCTACTGCAGAAAAATAATTATTAGAATTCTCATTTACATGCTTCACTAAATGTTGGAATCCAATTAATCGATGATCACCTGAATAAAGAGGCTGCTTTGTTAAAATTTTTATTCCAAAATCTTTCAGGTTTTTCACTTCAAAATCATAGGGGTTATTACCATCTCTTATGATTTTCATGATTGAATCACTAGCAGTAACAAAATAACCATTTATATCTGAGATCATCATTTGTTCATTGCCCTTTTGTTTAAACTGCAGAAATTGTTCTACCAAGGTAATCCGATCTCTTTGTTCCTGCAGTTTCCACTCTGATTCAATGGCATATGCTGTCGAAACAGCGAGACTATAAATATCGAATTCGTAATATGGCTGGTTCTTAGATATATCTAAAACTCCAATTACCTCACCACGTGAGTTTTTAATCGGGGCAGCTGAACATGTCCAGTTTTGTGATAGGAGTGAATAGTGTTCTTTCCCGACGACATGAATGGGTTCCTCTATTGCCAGTGCAGTTCCAATGGCATTCGTCCCGACTTCTTTTTCGGTCCACTTTACACCCTCAATGAGGTTTAATTGGTTACAGATCGGATCGATTATGCTATCTCTTATCACCTTTAAAACATAACCGTCAGCATCAGTAAGCATAATAATTCTAGATTTATCTTTGATGGATCTCCATAAGGATTGAAGATAAGGAGTGGCTATTTTTAATAACGTTTCATTTTCTGATACTTTACTGAAATAATCGTCACCGAACAATACTGTCTTGCCTTTGACTAAATAAGGATCTACGTTACTCTCTTTACATCTGTACCAAGATTCAAGAATTTGTTTAGAAATTCTGCTCGAATCCAATACATCTTCTTTCACAAATCTCTCCCAAGTGCGATTCAAAAGAATAGTATGATCCATCTTAAGCTCCCCTCCCCCTTTCCAAGCGGAAAACAATTACCATTTAATTTTGACAACGCTTACAACGGACGAAAAATGAATTGGAATGGTAAAAACCAATGTTATAGAGTGCATTTGTTCTAACTTCTATCTACAGTGAAATTAGCTTATGTTCACGTTAATAAAATGCTTAACAGCCAAATAAGGCTGTCTCTTTTACTTTATCAAGATACAGCTGTCTGGTAAAGTAAATTTTCGAAATTATCTGTATTTATAAAGAGCAGTGCCTGTCACTCCCCGAATAATGTCGAAGAATCGACAAAATGCGGGTGGTGACAGGCACTTTTTTATCTCGAATAGATATACAGAAAAGACCACATTTTTAAAATGTGGTCTTTTCTAAGACTTTGTTGCTTTTTGCTGCCTTTTTTAAGTCTCGTTCTACCAAATAGACGGAGGAATCCCGCCTAATTGGGAAATTGGATGTAAATGAGCTGAAATAGACGGAGAAATTCCGATTAATTGAATTTAAACCGCAAAAACAGGGAACTTTTCTTTGCACAACCAGAAAATCTCCGCTTATCTATTCCAAAAAAGAGCTCTATTTTGCAAATAGGCGGAAAACCTCCGCTTATTGGTTACTATTCTAAGGGGTCTATCCCAATTTGCCAGCCATTCCTAATGCAGCTCTGATTCTAATGGATAAACAAATAATCCACAAACCGGTCATTTCGATTAAAGCCGGTTCAGGTGTTACTGTGGGTAAATTAGAGGAAATTGCCTTCCGGGCAGATAAGGCCTGCTTCATCGGCAATACCTTAAGAAACAGTATTGATATCTCGGCACAGCCGAAAGTAATCGTATTATAATAGTGTTAAAGAAGCAAATAGCTAGATGTCGATTGACAAATCTTCAGAGTTTTTGCTTCCGTTAATTGAATATAATTACTGAAATAAACCGAATACCCAAATAATTAGATACATTGTAACCGCAACAATTATCATCCCTGCTAGCAAATAGCTAATCGACCTTATAATAAATTTAAAAACAGCATATACAGCACCTGCTAAGTCATCAACGAATTTCAGCACTAAAGGTCACTCCCAAAAATTGTCTGATAACTACATTTTAACATTATTTTCCTTATTAAAAACAAAATTTATATTGTCTAATCAACGTGTTCTTCTTAAACTCTTCTGCCCCGTTTAATAACGGTAATAAAAAAGGACTGCCGAAACAGTCAATTTTGTTGCCAAAATTGTATTGACCGAGATTAAAAGAAGAAATTTGAATAGAGATAAACCACTTCACCTTATAAGGATTAAATATACTTGGCAGAAATGTTATCTGTTTTACTCTAATTTGTAATAATACGTAATAATTTACACTATCTTGAAACATACTTTAGTTAAAAAATGTTAATGGAGGATTAAAGTGTTTAAGACTAAAGAACCGTTAAGTTCATCTGAATTAGGTATGCTATGGCTTACATATCAAGAAAAAACAATGATTCTAAGAATTTTAGAATACTTTTTAGAAAAAGCAGATGACCAAGAAGCTAAAAATATGATGGGTATGATGTGTCAAGAATTGGATTATTATATGGAGTTGATAGAAGGGATTTTTGAAAGTGAAGGTGCAGTCGTTCCTAAAGGATTTACAAAAGAAGATGTTAATTTAGATGCCCCCAAGCTATTTGACAACGGATTTGACATAATGTTCCTTCGCATTTTAAAAGAAGTCAGTATGGGTATGTATACCATTAATATGAATATGGCATACCGAATAGATATAATGACAATTTATGAAGGTCTGACTGCAATTACCCACAAGTGTTATAAATTGGCAACCGTTTATTTACTAAAAAAGGGGATTTTAACTCGCCCTCCTATAATAACTCTGCCTAAAAGAACTGAATTTATTGAAAGCAAACGCTATATGAGTGGATTTAAACCATTTAGTGAAAAAAGACCATTAAATGCTATTGAATTAGGGTTACTTCATTATGGAATTGAAGTGAATAACATTGGAATGCAACTTATTACTGGATTTGCCCAAAGTGCAAAGAACAAAGAGGTTAGGCAATATTTTGAAAAAGGTAAAGAACTCTCCAAAAAGCATATAAAAACTTTTCAAGATTTACTATTAGAAAGTGATATTCAGTTTTCCGCTACGATAGGAAGTACGGTAACAACTTCAACTGTTGCCCCCTTTTCAGATAAGCTAATGATGTTTTGCATCGACCTTCTTAATGGATTTAGTATTGTCGGTAATAGCTTTGGGACATTTTTTACATTAAGAAATGATATATCCTTAAAAACAGCGTTACTAGCCAAAGATGTCTTTTTTTATGGACAAGAAGGACTTGAAATTATGTTTAAAAACGGATGGTATGAAGAACCGCCACAAACAGAAGATAGAAATCAATTAATTAATCGAACTGAATAATTCAGGTCTTTGGACAGATAATAATTACACTAGTGTTACATTTAACACTAAATATCAATGTGGAGGGATATACTTTGAATATTCTTCTTAGCTTATTATCAGCAGTAGCTGCTTTGTTAATTAAAGCTACATTCATGTTTAATAAGATGGATTCTAAATTAAAATCATTAAGAATGCCACTTTAACATAAGCGTTGAATATTTCATAAAGTAACATCTAATTCACATTGAGAACGTAAAAGGTAAGCATTTGTTGTGCTTGCCTTTTTTTATATGCTGGATGATTAATCATTCATTACATTTAAAAGGTGGGCCAAAGTAGACACTTTCAACCATTTCTCTTAAATTGTTTAATTTCTTTTACACTATCCTGCCCCGTTAGTTCAATAAAAAACGGTACCAATCTCATTGTTTTGAAAAAAATCAAAATCCTAGCGATATTATCCATATCACTAGGATGAAGGAATAACTAATATAAGTTTTCAATTTTTTCTATATCCTTTGCAGATAATACGAAATCGAAAAGATCTATATTAGATGCTTGATTTTCACGGCTGTGAGATTTAGGAATAACGATTACACCGCGCCCGATTTGGTATTTTAATAAGACTTGTGCACCAGATTTTTTATAGGCTTTACCGATTTCATCCAAAACTTCTTTTTGATGGGCTTCGGCTTTCATAGGACCCCATGCAACAGGTGTAATGCCCTCGTCTTTTAATACGGCAAGGAGATCTTTGTTAGGTTCTTTTAAGTTAACTTGTATTTGATTAATAGCCGGCTTCACTTTAGCGAATTTTTTCAATTCATCCAGATGATTTTTTCCAAAGTTTGAAACGCCGATTGCTTTTAGTTTGCCCGCTTCGTAATATTCTTCAAAGACTTCCCAAGTGTTTTTAAGTTGTACTTTGTCTTCGATAGGGAAGTGAATAAGAAGCAGGTCTAGATAATCTGTTTGGAAGTTTTTTAGACTGTTATCGATTGCTGCTCGAGTAGCTTCCTTTGAAGAAATATATTCTTCGTTGGCTGGAACTTTTGTCGTAATGAATAACTCTTCTCGAGGCACTGTACTTTCTGCTAAAACTCTTCCGACAAGTTCTTCGTTTCGATACATGATGGCTGCGTCTATTGAACGGTAACCTAACTCAAGTGCTGATAGGAGTTCAGGAATTTCATTTGTTAATGCCCCGTTATACTCGTTATTTTCTTTTCCATAAGTATTGGTTCCTGTACCTACAATTGGCATTTTCAACCTATTATTAAGTGTTATGTATTCCATATTTTTAAGCACTCCCTCTGTATACTCTAATTACTTTACTTACAAAGTACATCATAACAAATTATAGAATTTTCAAATAGCAATATGAGAGAAGGCATTAATCCTATTTAGATCAACGCACCCTTTAGTTGAAGAAACTTATATTTTTCTTTTACAAACGATTTGTATTGGGTTTCCATCAGGGTCTTGTACCCAACCCGACCTTAGATCATTTAAAAAATTATGAGGTTGAGATAACATAGTCGCACCATTTTCAATTAAATACTGGATGGCTGAATCGGTATCTTCTGTCCACACAACAATTTCACACCCCATATTTTGACCAGGGTTTAACCCATGAATTTCTTTTGCAGATTCTTTAGAGGCTATTCCTAACTTGAAACCATCCAATATTAATTCATAATGTACTGGCTTACCACCAATTTCCGCTACAAAGGTTTGTGTAAAGCCCAGTTTCTGATAAAATCCTTTTGAGTTCTCTAAATGATCAACATATAGATTAATTTGTGGAGATTTAAAGTTCATAAACGTCCCCTTCCGTCATTTTTTTAATTTAAAAATGATGCTGCCACACACCTTACTGATTAAAGTTTAATAAGAAGATTCAACAAAATATTTATTAATCCTGCTTGGTTTATGCTCCCAATAGGTACTTTGCCTTGTTCAACTAAGTTCAAAAAAACAGCGATCCGTATTCAAACGTTTCGCTGTTTTTTATATTGGTTATCCCGCTGTAGTAAGCTTGTTTTCTGTATTTTTTGGTGCAGTCTTTTTAAACAATTCGAGAATGATTCTTACAATACAGTTGATGCCCAACTAAGCGGAAGCATAAGACAGGAACTGTTTTGAGAATTGTGATGCGTAAATTTGATGATATGTCCTATTTCAGAGCGTTAAGTGCCACCTTGGCCGCTTCTGCGATCAACGCATTGTCATAGGTGGCATTCTGTGTATCGCGGCTTGATAGAACGGCGATGACAATGGGAGCTCTATTCGGCGGCAACACAATCGCAATGTCATTCCGCGTTCCATAGCTTCCTGCCCCGCTCTTATCAGCGACTTCCCAGCCTGTTGGTGCACCAGCCCGGATCAAGGCATCTCCAGTGGCATTTCCCCGCATCCAATCTGTCAGGAGCGAACGTTTTTCAGCAGGGAGTACGTCGCCGACTGCGAAAGCCTGAAGGCTGGTTGCTAGTGCTTTTGGCGTGCTCGTGTCACGTCTGTCTCCAGGAACAGCTGAGTTCAAATCCGTCTCGTAGCGATCAGCTTGGGTTACGTGATCGCCAATCTGCCTTAGTGCTGCTTCAAATCCTTTAGGGCCTCCCAGTTTCTCTAATAAAAGGTTCCCTGCAGTGTTGTCACTATATCGAACAGCAGCCTCGATCACTTCCCGAAGAGTCATTCCGGTATCTACGTGAAGCTGTGTGACGGGTGAATACGTAACGATGTCCTCGCTGTCGTATGTAACTAACTCGTCGAGTTGATCAATGGAGTAATGCTGCAGCAATGCACCTGCGGCTAGAGCTTTGTAAGTAGATGCGAAAGCGAACCGCTCTTCGGGCCGATAGGAGACCTTCCGATTTGTACCTGTATCGATCGCGTAGACTCCAAGACGGGCATCATATTTATCTTCAAGTTTTGCAAACTCACGGTGTATTTGGGGTGCTGGTATTTTCCTGACTACCTTTTCGGGCTTGTCAGAAAGGTTATCGGTAGTCATCGACCAGCCGGCTAGCGGAACAATGGCAACCACTAGCACAAGCAGGGTAATTATAAAGCTTTTTATGTTAAAAATATCACTTGTTTTCCTCATAGTCTTTACCTCTTTCTATTAATATTTGAAGTTCTGAAAATAGAATAAGCGTCACTTTTTTATCTCTTGGCTCTGTTATTATTCATTGTTGATTATCGTGTAGGTGTGAGAATTCATAGGCGGAGAATTTCCGGCTAATGTATATAGATGAAGATTAAGAAGTCAGATATAAGCGGAGAAATTCCGAATAACTGCTCCAAATAAGACAAAATCCAAAGATTTCGATCATATAAACGGAAAAACTCCCCTTATTTTTAAGGAAATATAGGTATTTCCCAATATAAACGGAATTTTTCCGTTTATTTTTCAACCACGGTTAAATCAACATTAATCTATAACAGAGCCTATCTCTTAAAAAACTGCCCCGAAATGCTGGAGAGGAAAGGAATCCCTCCTTTCTACAATTTGATTACATGTGTAAGATTAGACTACGCACGGTAATATTACAAGTGTAGTATTTATTACAAACTAAATACTACACTTGTAATAAAAAGATGTCAATCATTTTGCAGTTGGCTGTCCTTTTTCATGAAGGTCAAAATATGCCCGAAAAACCCGCTGGCTGATGATATTAGCTGCACTGTGCGGCTGAGCAAAGCCATCACGGTAGGCATTTGGCACAATAACAGCAATGGCAATCTCGGGATCATCGAATGGAGCATATCCAGCAAAAGATAGATTCCAAGTCTTCACCCCATTTTTATAGGATTCCGAGGTTCCGGTTTTACCCGCGGCATCGTACGGTTCGTCTTTAAAATATCCTCTCGCTGTTCCTTTGGAACCATGGGTAACCAGCCAGAAGCCTTGTTGAACCCGCTTAAGCATCTCCCCATTCATATCCACCTGATTAAGCACCACTGGTTCGATTTCATCGATTACGTTACCCGGTTCATCGCCATTCTTATTGGGCTCCCGAATCGCCTTCACCAATTGGGGCTTCATCCGGTACCCTCCATTAGCAATCGTTGTGATATACTGGGCAATTTGCAGCGGTGTATAAGTATCTAGTTGTCCGATGGCTATTTGAAAGTAGGTGCTTGGATTGGTTCCTTTAATTCCCGCCGTTTCATTATCAAAACCAATACCGGTCGGGATGCCCAAACCAAATTGGTTGAAATAATAGCGGATGGTTTCAATTTTTTTCGGATCGATATTCAATGTGCCATTTGGGACATACTTGCCCCCCATCATTTCAATCGCAGTTTTCCACATATACACGTTTGATGAACGCTCTAATGCCTCTAATTCGTTAATTCTGTTCATGACTTGGTAAGAGGAAAAGGTTCCCGAGCCCTTAAACCGCATGACTTCATCCAGCTCTATTTCCCCGAAATTCCTGACACCCGTTTGGTATCCGGTTAATACGGTGGCCCCTTTGACAACGGACCCCTGTTCAAACGCATAAGTGAAGGTTCCCGGTGTAAAATCGGTAAATTCTCCGGACTTCCTGTCATACACTTTTCCTGACATCGCTAGAATCCGGCCAGTTTTTGGTTCCATGGCCACGACAAAGGCAGTGTCAAGCGTATCCGTATGCGGCTTTTGGATGGCACTGACTAACTCTTCCTGCATGATTTTTTCCACCTCGGCCTGAAACTGCATATCAATGGTCAGAACCAGATCCTTACCGCTCTTCCCTTCCGAAACCGTCTCTGTACTTACCACATTTCCATTTTGATCGGTCACTGTTTTTACTTTTTCCTTTTGGCCTTGTAACACACTATCATAAAGCTCTTCAATATAGCTTTTTCCGACACGGTCATTCAGGTTGTATCCTTTAGCCGTATAGTAATCTACCTTTTCTGCCGGAAGGCCTTCCTCTGCACTCGTTACTTCTCCAAGCATATTCCAAAACGTTTCCCCGTAGGTGCGGCCCCTCTTCCAATCGGTCGTCACATCCACCCCCGGTAGGTTATCCAGATTTTCATTGACCTTTGCAAATTCTTCTTCTGTTACATTTTCATTTTTGACCATCGTCGGAGTTAAAGCGGTGGCGGATGAAAGTTTCCGGTAGATGGCCGCCAGGTTTTTATCCATTTTCTCAAGATTGCTTTCGGTAATGCGATTCAATTTTAAATGATATAAATCCTTGTCATTCAGCTTTTCCTGTTTGTATAATTTCTCCTCCTTCTTTGTGATTAAATCCGTACCATTGTTATGTTCAAGCAGCCAGATATCTTTCAAATCCCGATTGGTCACTTTATTAATCTCTTTATCAGTCATGACCAGGAAGGTATTTAACTTTTTAGCCAGTTCAAGCAATTCTCCCGGCTGCGGATTTTTTGGCGGTGTATAGATAATCGCCTTTTCCGGAATATTGTAGACTACTAACCTATCGTTCGTGTCGTATATTTTTCCGCGTGGAACAGAATAACTGACGGGCGTCACATCCGTCTTCTCAGCTTGAGCCGCAAAGACTTCTCCTTTTAAAATTTGAATAAACCCCAGGCGGAGAATTAAGATGGAAAAGAGTACAAAGACCGCGAAAAAGAGACTAGTCAATCTCCATCGAGTTTTACTTTTTACGATATTTTCTTTTTGCTTCAAAACGTATCAGCCCTTTCCTATGTATGCTGAAAATACTACAATTGTAGTATTTAATCCAAGAAAGTCCCAAAAAGGAAGCGTAATCCTTTCTGGGTTCATTATCAATATATCTTTTTATCATGCAGAATCTGCTTGGCAATCTCCGCCGCCTTACTTCCCTGGGCTTCACCATCCTTATTTTGAATATTTACGGCAAAATAAAAACGATCATCACCTTTATCGACAAAGCCAATAAACCAGCCATTTACATTCTTGCCATTAACCATGCCGGTACCCGTTTTACCGTACAACCGCTCATTCTTTTGTTCATCTATTAAAAGTGCCTTTTTTACCTCTTTGATATTTTCCGCTTTAAACCCCCATTGATTTTCATCGAATTGGTGTAATAATTGGACTTGTTCAATGGGTGATATTTTTAAGGAAGATTCCATCCAGTAACTATCCAGATCCCCTGAAAGATCCTCATTCCCGTATTTTATCTTGTGAAAATAATCTTGCAGCGGCTTTCTTCCTACCTCTCGATCGGTATTCTGGAAATACCAATTCACGGAACGGCTTAAGGCAGTCGCTAAATTTTGATTTTGATTCCATTCTGGAAAGGGATAAATTTCCCCATCCCAAACCTGTTTATTGTTATTCGGAGAAATCACATTTGATTCCAATGCAAATAAGGCAGAATATATTTTATAGGTACTATCAGGAGAAATCCTCTGTTCACTCATCTCGCGATTATAGATTTGATATTGGTTTTTAGAAGAATCATATAAAACAAAGCTGCCCTTGTAGCCCTTAAAATAGGAGCTTAGATCTTCATAGGCCGTATTCTTCCCGTTAAACTGATACACCTCATTTGGGCTGGCAATAACGGTGGTGATTGGAGCAATGAATAGCACAACCATTCCTAAAACAGCACAGATGACCTTGCTTTTCCATTTCAGTAATAGAGAATCTCTAGAGAAGCTTGCAATGCACTGGATTCTTTGTTTGATTTGTTTTTTTGTCCCACCTATACCTGGAGCAAACTGTTTAAGGGTACGATCCTGCTTTTTATCTGCAAAACGAATGATGGTATATCCATATTCGATATATCCGCTCTCATCCAAGAGATTTAAAACGGACGCATCACAGGCCAATTCCCGATCCATTCGAATCCTTTTTAAGGCATACCAGACGAATGGGTTAAACCAATAAAGAATATGAACGATCCACATGGCGTAATTAACGAATAGATCTTTGCTTTTATGATGATGCAGCTCGTGCAAAAGCACGTATTTTAATTCATTTAACGAGAATGCTTCTTGCGTTTTGCTTGGTAAAAAAATATAGGGCTGAAAGATCCCGAACGTGATCGGCGAGGAAATAAGAGAAGTCTCGCGCAACCTTATGTTTCTTTTCACCCCAACCATCTCTTTGCACGCTTCTAATAGATCATTTAACTTTTCGTTATGAACAGCCGCAGCTGACTTTTTGATTTGATGGATTTGATAGCTTGAATAAACAGCAGCCCCAACCATAAGAACCACTCCAATGACCCAAACCGTAAAAAATGTATGGTAGACGAAATCTGGCGTTGACTTGTTTACCGATACCGTGAAATCATGTAATAAATCGCTGTTTGGCGCCTGAGAGGCAGCCACTCCATTTATCCTTTCACTCTTCAATGCCATGTCTTTATGAAAAAAAAGGAAGCTCTTAAAATAGTGAATTCCTTCTCCAAGACGAACATAATTCCAAGGTAAAAAAGAAGCAAGGATGGGAATGCAAAGAAAATACCAAATATGATAATGTGCTTTCACCGTCATATGATGGTTTAACAGCTTTTTGATTGACAGAATCAAGAAAATAAGGAGGGATACCACGACTGTACTTACTAAAATCCGCAGCAGCATGGTATCCATTATTTCTCTCCTTCTTTCTTATCCCTCATAGATAATATTTTCTTTAGTTCCGATATTTCTTCATTCGATATCTCATCATTTTCAATTAAATTTAACACCATTGAATTTAACGTGCCGCCGAAAAACTGCTGCAGAAAAGATTTACTTTTATGCCCGACATATTCTTTCTCTTCAACTAGTGAAGTATAAACAAACACCCGGCCATCTTTTCTTGCGTGCAAAGCCTTTTTCTTGACCAAGCGCGCCAGCATCGTGTGAATGGTGTTTGGCTTCCAATCACTCTTATTCGATAATTTATCCACAACCTCAGGAGTCGAAATCGGCTCATAGTTCCAAATAACTTTCATCACTTCATATTCTGCTTCTGATATTTGTGGAATTTGCTTCATGATAATCCCCCTACTTTTACAACTGTAGTATTTATTATAGCAAGACAGTCCTAATACATAAAGAATTTAGCATATGGTAAATAATCCTCCTTGTGGACAGAGACGGTGATGGTATTGCATGTGACCAATAATAAGTTAAAGCTGCAGGATCCTGCAGCTTTTGTTTATACATCTACTGATATCACATCTGCAATGTGAAGAGAGTTTTCCGAAAAAATGCAATATAGGTCGGTAACACCGTTATGCAGCTTAGTGTTTCGTATAACTAATCCTTCGTATCTCTGGTTCATAAGATTTTTTCGAAATGCCGCATTGGCTTCTTCTTTATTTAACAGGGCAGCCTTGTCCCTCCAGGTGGGGTTCCTTTTACTGGATCCGAAATAATCACAGTATTGGTCGCGTTCCCTCATAAACAAATCATAGGAAGCCTCAGAATCTGATTGGTATTCCTTAAGATTTGGTTCATCCATAAATACTTTGTAAATAAATCCTCTGACCGGCTTTTCAACTTGCACCACTTTAGGGGTTCCGTCCTCCCAAAATTCCGTCTCTGATTTTTGAATAACATTCTCAGTTCCGATAGCAAAAGGTTTCGCCGAAGCGCTATCCGAAGTAAACCAAAATCCAATCGTGTCGATATCATTATTTAATTTTTGAACAACCGTTTCTTTATTAAAATGGTGAAATTTCCTTATAGAACCATGATAAACAATCATTAACATGCCCCCCAAAATTAAATTGCCCAAAATTTGGATATTCATTTAGAATAATTCCATTGAGTTACATTAACAATCCGAAATCGTTCTAAACTTCCAAAAAAATAAGAACTATAGAGCCGTCTATCCGGTTAAAAACAAAAAAAGTCTAATTCCTCTGCATTTTTTCCAAGGAATTAGACTAATGAACTTCAACAATCGCGCCCGTTTATGGAAGAACGTTATTGAAGCAATGCACCCACATATCTATTCTTTTCAAGTATCCGTGCAGAGCTAACATTCGCAAGAATTACGGTGGCATGGTGTTTATGAAGTGATTTAAATACCACTATTCATCATCATTAAAACGATTAGATTCATATAGATTTAATCAAACCATGATCCGATAATAGGATATCGAAAAGGACGTCCATTAAAAGCTTTAACAATTCCAACAATCGGAGCTATTATAGCAATGAGTCCAAAAATAATGAGGAATGGAATCCCGATTAATATCCAAGAAAAAAAAGCAGACACTGAGATTAAAATACCGATCACAATATGAAATACCAAAGCCTGTAAGGATAAGCTTTTAATTTCTCGATCTGAAATAATAAAATATGTGATAATGGGAACTAGTATAGGTGCAAACCAAGTACTAGCATGAATCAATATTTTGAATCCCTTATTTTCCATTTAAAATTTACTCCTCTTCGTATCGTAATATTTAATAAACCTTTATTCATTAATCATTATAAAGTTTTGGTTAGAATATTACATCAGGCTATGAACTAAATCGTTATACGACTTTGGTCGTAGTCCAAATAAGATTCCAGTATGCGAACTATTCTTTTACATTTTCCAGCTACTGAGATTACTCCGCTATCTGGCCAAATAAAATGTAGGAATTCGCTTTGCTTTTTTTATTGATAGATCAAGGTTTTTAGATAGACGGAAAAATTCCGCTTAATTAGAGAATAGCATTGAAAATAGCTTAAATAACCGGAGAGATTCCGCCTATTAAATGGAAAAACACGAAAATGGGGGATTTTTCCTTGCATAATCGGAAAACCTCCGCTTATTTACCCCGAAACTAGTTCCATTCTACATTTAAGCGAAAAATCTCCGGTTATTTTACTTCTGCTGGTTACTTAATTAAGAATTTATTTGAAATATACAGTGAAGATTGCGAAGGGTTTCGCTTAAACCACGTACGGAGAGGTTATTGAAACAGTAAAGTTGATGATAAGAGTATAAAACTAATACCATTTTGTCAAAAATGAAAATTGACTCGACACCAATTAGTGTCATATAATCAAGACACCATTTAGTGTCTAATTATAAGGTGGGGTGATTTTGAACGAGAAAAATCATCAGCGTGATGTTTATGCAGCTATCGCTGACCCAACAAGACGTAAATTGCTACGTTTGTTGGCAGATTCAGAAGAGTTACCTCTTCACCAATTAACCGGTCAATTCCAAATGGGCCGTACTGCTGTTTCCAAACATTTGGCTATCCTTAAGGAAGCTGGTCTAGTTGCTGAGCGCAAGGTTGGTAGAGAAACAAGGTATCGACTTAATGCAGCTCCCCTACAGGAAATTAAAGATTGGGTATCCTTTTACGAGAAATTCTGGAAGGAAAACGTGGCACTTTTAAAAAATTTATTAGATGAGGAATAAATAAAGACAGATTTATCATTCTGCTATATTCCATCTGCTTTGCGTGTGGTAACAGCTTGGCTGGTACTACCCTATTCAAAAAAAGACAATCAATTTCTTGAGAACGGTGAACCCGTTCTGACTAAATCACCTTTTGCAGCACTACATCGATAAGGATCTTAATACAAGTAAAGGAAGTTATCTTATGACCCAAGAATATATAGAAATCCGCGGCGCACGGGAAAATAACCTTAAAGATGTATCTTTGCGCATTCCCAAGCGCAAAATCACTATTTTTACCGGTGTATCCGGTTCCGGCAAATCATCCATCGTATTCGATACGATCGCCGCAGAATCCCAGCGTCTGCTGAACGAAAACTTCAGTACGTTCGTCCGCACCTTTCTGCCGCGAGTTCCGCAGCCGGATGCAGACGCAATTGAAAATCTAAGCATGGCGGTGATCGTCGACCAGAAACGCTTGGGCGGCGGTTCCCATTCAACAATGGGCACGGTTACCGATATCTCCCCGCTTCTCCGTCTTCTCTTCTCGCGTGTGGGTCAGCCCTATGTTGGGCCTGCGCAAAGTTTCTCGTTCAACGATCCGCAAGGTATGTGTCCGGAATGCAACGGGACCGGCCGCAGGATGTGCGTTGACATGAGTAAGGCACTGGACATGTCAAAGTCGTTGAATGAAGGGGGAATCCTGCTGCCGGGCTATGGAGTGAACAGCATGGAATTGAACATGCTCGAGCAGTTGGGCTTTAATCTCGATAAGAAGTTGAGTGATTATTCGGAGGAGGAGCTGGAACAGCTGCTGTATAGCAAGGCGAGGAAAGTGCCGACGAATTTTGGCGGGAAGACAGTGAATATTACCGTGGAAGGCGTCATCGAGAAGTTTACCAACAAGTACATCAAAAAGGACCTGAAGGCGTATTCCGATCGTACACAACAAACGGTTGCGCCGTACATCTCCGAGGGTCCCTGCCCCAGCTGCCACGGTGCGAGACTCAGTCAGGCTGCGCTTAACTGCAGAATCAATGGACTAAACATTGCAGAAATGTCCTCCATGGAGGTTGGACAGCTCATCCGCGTCATTCGGGAGATTGACAACCCTGCAGCAGCGCCAGTCGTCAAGTCGCTGACGGAACGGCTTCAGCATCTGGTGGATATCGGACTTGACTACTTGACGCTCGACCGTGAGACAGATACATTGTCCGGCGGCGAATCGCAGCGCGTCAAGATGGTGAAGCACCTGAGCGGCAGCCTGGTGGATGTCACTTACATCTTTGATGAGCCCAGCGTTGGCTTGCACCCCCGTGATGTACACCGGTTAAATGGGCTGCTTCAGAAGCTGCGCGACAAGGGCAATACCGTGATTGTTGTCGAGCATGATCCCGATGTAATCAAGGTGGCAGATCATATCGTTGATGTCGGGCCACTTGCCGGCAGCCACGGCGGTACCATCGTGTATGAAGGAAGCTTCCAAGGCCTGCTGGAGGCAGATACACTGACAGGCAACTATATGAAGCGTCCTCTCGTTCTGAAGCAAGACCCTCGGCAGCCATCCGGCAAGCTGTCCATTCAGGCTGCCACGCTGCACAACCTGCGGAATGTAAGTGTAGATATTCCAACCGGAGTGCTGACTGTCGTTACGGGTGTTGCAGGCTCGGGCAAGAGTACGCTAATTAACGAAGTGTTCCTCAAGAACCATCCGGATGCGATTGTCATCGACCAATCGGCGATTGGGGTGTCAACACGCTCGAATCCCGCGACCTACACAGGCATTATGGATGATGTGCGCAAGGCATTTGCTTCCGCGAACAAGGTCAACCCAGGCTTGTTCAGCTTCAACTCCAAGGGTGCTTGCGAGAACTGCCACGGGCTGGGCGTTGTGTCTATAGACCTTGCCTACCTCGATAGCGTGGAGGTGCCATGTGAAGTATGCGGAGGAAGAAGGTTCAAGGAAGAGGTGCTTGAGTACAAGGTGAACGGCAAGTCAATTGCGGATGTGCTGGAGATGACTGTAGAGCAGGCATTGGATTTTTTCCAGCTAAAAGAGGTTGTCAAGAAGCTTCAGGCGATGAGTGATGTGGGGCTGAACTATCTTACACTTGGCCAGCCGCTCAGCACGCTCTCGGGCGGGGAATGCCAGCGCGTCAAACTGGCAAGCGAGCTGCATAAGAAAGGCAGCATCTACGTGATGGACGAGCCGACGACCGGGCTACATATGTCAGATATCGGTCACCTTTTGGGAATCATGAACCGCCTCGTGAATGCCGGCAATACGGTGATCGTCATCGAGCACAACCTCGATGTGATCAGCCAAGCGGATTGGATCATCGATATGGGACCGGAAGGCGGCAGCAAGGGCGGCCAGGTGGTGTTTGAGGGCACACCTTCACAGATCATCCATAAGGAACAGTCGATCACGGGAAGGTTCTTGATGGAACAAATTAAAAGTTAACTAATAAGGATCCTCAACCATGGCTGCCAGAAATATTGGCAGCCTGTTTCTGGCAATTAACCGATGTATGTTTTGGCAGTAGGTTTATTGATTTTATGAATCACTACTTAATCCCAAACCTGTATAAGCACTAATATTTATTCATATTTTCAAAAAGATGCTTACTGCACTAACGGGGCAGTTTAGTTTAAGTATATTTCTTCACAAATTTAAATGAAAAAGCCGATTTTCCAACTACGGAACTCGGCGGGTTAAGAAGTCTTTCCACTTTCAAGAAAGGTGGGGTGTACTAAACCTTGCTCCTAAAATAAGGTTATTTCTATCCCCTTACATTATTGGATCTTGGATACGTTTATAAATTACATCAGGAACTTCTTGAAGTGAATCTACTGTTATAAAAAGACTACTATGCTCAACGTTAACTTCAACCAGGTTATATTTCCAATCACTTTCTGCTGGAATGTATATTGCATGGATTCCCGTTTCCAGTGCTGGGACAATATCCGTTCTTAATGAATTTCCAACCATCCATGTTACATTAGGGTCAGCCTTAATGGTTTTTAAAATATCGGATAGAGCTGTTGTATCCTTATGTTCCGAAATAAAAATGCGATGTTCAAAATATGTAGTCAATTCTAACTGAGTAATTTTTCTGTGTTGATTAGCCTCATCTCCTCCTGTATGCAAATATAATTCATGTCCCTCTTCTTTTAAACGTTGTAGAGTTTCATTCATATACGGAATTGGTTCAACAGGAATCTCGAATACCTTAAAACCCAACTCTCTTAAATATTGGATTTCATCTTTTTTCTCTTCCCTTCCAGTTAAGTCACAATAGTATTTATAAGTACCAACAAATGACTCAGGAAACCGATCTGACTTTAGTCCGTGCTCACTAATCGCTGCAACATCAAGTTGAAACTGCTTCTGTTTTATATCTTCCTCGGTAATCTGTTCAAACCACGCCATCATTTGGTCAGCGAACTCGTCTATTACTAGGTTAAAATATCTATTACAGTATGATAATGTATCATCAAGGTTAAATAAGATGTTTTGTTTTTGCATATTTAACTCCTTTTCAAGTATATAGCTTCGACTATTGTTCCACTTTGACTAAGTTAATATTACTAAGATAAGTAAGCAGAATGTTAGAGTTATTCAACTAATGGGGCAGTTTAGTTTAATAACAAAATGAGTAACCTTTGCGTAAATTAATACGTCTTTAACCATAAAGGTGATTGTTAATGAACAAATGTCTTCTTATATTTTTATTTCTTTTTGGTCTTACCATAATGGGGTGTTCAAAAGAAGGAATGTCAGGAGAAAAGCCTCCAGAAGTCTATGTAAAAATTGGTAATGAAAAGTATGAAACAAAACTTGGCACTTATTGTTGGAAAGGTACATGTGCTGATACGGCTGGACCTGTTGATCTTTTAAAGGGAAAAGAACATATTAAAGTAAATCCTGGGGAGAGAATATCTTTTATAATGGACTATGAACCAAAACCAAATGAATTCCATGTTACACAGATTAGTGGAAATAATGAAAATGAAGTCTTGGTTAAAGATAATAGTTTTTCCGTACCAACACAAAAAGGAGTTTATTATTATTCTTATGGTGTATGGTGGATGGATGAAAAGGAAAAGAACCTATCTCATGGAGATGCTTTTTATGCATTCGTATTAGAAGTAAAGTAGTCCTTATTTAACTAACGGGGGCATTCATTATATAAAGGGTTGCGGTGCCTTCTGCTTTTTTGCAATAATTACAGCTTGTATTTTAATTGTTTCTGCATTTTTTTATCTTTGCTGAAAATAATAAGTTCAGGGTGATAAAATGGAAACTGCTAAAATCGGGGACAATATTTTATTTAAGCGTGAAGGGAAAAGCTATGAAGGAATTGTTACGGTTGTAAGAGAAAATTCTGTTATTGTTAAGTACGGACACAATAAAGAAAAAGACGAACCAATTACAACCATAGTCAATCATAAAAATTATAAAATTACTAAGTCAACTTAGTGAAAAAATAAACTTAAAGTAACTGGTGCGTTTGTGGAAGATCCTAAGCCTAATTTCTAGTTAAAAACATGGAGGAATTAGGCTTTTTTATCACGTTGATATTAAAAGGAAGATGTCAAAAACACTTCACAAGGTAGCTACAAAGGAACTTGGTACTTATTGTGTAATATAATTAGAAGCTTATTGAACAAAATGCACTGCTTTATGCAGTACATTTTAGACTGTAATTTTAAGTTTTGCGATAGGAAACGGAACCCGTTACAAATCGGATGTCTTCTTTTTTGGATGGGCGTTTAAGAATCAATTACTGCCAAGCCAATAACATTTCCAAATTCAATACGCTCAAACTTTCCAGGCAGCACCTCAATACGAAGCTGGTGCGTGATGGAATCAACGTAATGAACATGCCCTGAAAAATCCTCTGTAAATCCTTCGTTCCATACCGTAATCCTTACTGCTAAGTTATTTTCCATTGCGTAACATATCCGTTGGTCGAACTCTTCTGACTGATTCTCGTCGATTAACGGTTTAGGTCGACGCTCTTGATCCTTAAACATCGAACGTTGCATTTCAAAGGCTAACGGTAAGAATGATGCTGGTTGCCATTTTAGTTTCCCTCGGTCACGTATTGCCAATTTGGTCATCCCCTTCGTTATTATCATACAAGAACAAACGTTCTATATGAATAAGAAGAAGTTATTTATTTTTAATAACGACAACTGCAATGACCGAAATTGCCAATTGGCAAGCCTAAACGTTTGTTTAGGTTGGACATGGGCAACCATTTGTTGAAATCCATCAAACTAAGCAAATGGGGATGGTTTTATGTTCAAAACAAACTGTCCCGTATCTAGGAAAGGTAAAAAGACCAAGCCGTTTATCTTGCTTGGTCTTCTTCCGACAGAGTATGTTAAAGACGCGGACTTACCTATTTTTTAGTTTTTCTGTCCCGCTTCAATTTGGCCAAATCCCCCATTCCCAAACGGTAGGATTCGTCTCTGAAAAACGGAGTCAGCCCCCTAATCAGGTAAAGATTTAAAGTAACGGGGGACTGACCCTAAAGACGCAAAAATCTGAGCATTTATGCTCTATCAAGTAAAGAAATTTAAAAATCCCGTAATAATGACGGCGTTAAAGAAGTCCGACATCATCCCGCCTAAGCAAGCTGATTCAGACGTCTGCGCACTATAGGTCCACCTAATATGCTGCCTACTATCAGTCCAAAGGTCGCGGCTGCTAGACCAACGGCAGACGCTCCCTGTACTCCATAGTCCGGACCTTCCATTATAGCCCCATTGAGCCGCCCCTTTTAAAGTATGAACCCATGCAGAAGATTATAAATTTAAGTGAAGAAAAGAAGTTTATAAGATCTCAATTCTTTACCTACAAATTTCATTTATTTTAAACCTGTTACTTCACAGTCATCCGTTCTGACACTGGTCGCTTCCCGTGGAAAGCAGATTCAAGTAGACTACGAATCGATTCCCTATCCACTGGACGCGGATTGTAATATGGATTTTTCGTTGCTAACTCGGCCGCTTTATCCAAATCGCCTTTTGTCAGACCGATGCTATTTAATGATACAGGTACACCAAATGATTCAATCAGGTCAAATAAGGCGCCTGCTACATCCTGTGGATCAGACCCTATTGCTCGTGATATACGTTGGATCGCTTCTGGTGCATGATTAGCATTATAAGCAATGACATGAGGCAGAACCACCGTATGGGTTTCCGCATGTGGCAGGTTAAAAGTTCCCCCAAGTGTATGACAAAGTTTATGATGAAGGGCCATTCCAACAGTACCTAGTACTGTACCACCTAACCATGTTCCATAAAGTGCATCGGATCTGGCCTCCATATCGAGCGGGTTTTCAATAATATTAGGCAGACTTTTTATTAAAGCACGGATACCATCTTCAGCCATAAGCGAAGTAATTGGATTGGCACTTTCAGAGTATAACGCTTCTACACAGTGGGCAATCGCATTGACTCCGCTTGTCACGGACAGTGTTGCAGGCAGGCTAGTGGTTAGAGCTGGATCATAAAGCACAGTCTTTGGTTTAACAATTAGATTTTTTCCGGTTTTCTTCACTCCGTTTTCCGTTATTCCCCAAATCGGAGTCATTTCTGATCCGGCATAAGTAGTAGGTATGGCTAAGATCGGAAGTTGAGTTTGAAGTACATTTGCCTTCGCTAATCCCATAGACGACCCTCCACCTATAGCAATCAGTCCGTCAATCTGATTTTCATTCACATAGTCAACTGAAGCAGTTACGCTTTCCATTGGAACATGTTGAACGGCTTTTGCGTACAACCCATGACAGAGTTCGCCTAGATTTCCGAGTAATTTTCTCCCAATTGAGACTTCATGCTCACCAGGAGTAGAGATAATGAGAACACTTTTTAGCCCTAAATTTTTTACTTCCTCGCGAATATTATCTATTACCCCTTCCCCAAACACAATCCGACTAGGTAATGACTCATATAAGAAACTTTTCATTGTATCCTCCCTTAAACAATCATTTATTATTCGTTAGAAAAATTAGAAGCGAACAACTTTTAGAGGTTATTCGCTTCTATTAGTATAAACACACACTTTCATTTGGTATGAAGCACATTCTATGTGATACTTCTATGATGGAATAGCGGTACATTTCCCTTCTATTTGATCTTTCACTCCTTGAATAAAGAAATCAAATACCTTCTGTCCCATATGACCAAGCAATTCAGGATGCCACTGGATGCCAAATGCCAGCCATTCTGTTTCAGATTGCGCCGCTTCAATCATTCCATCCGAACTCCAGCAGATCGCTTTGAATCCTTTCCCAACAGCTGCAACACATTGGTGATGAAGGGAATTCACAATTAGTTTATCTGTTTGATAGATTTCATCTAATATACTTGTTCTTTCTATTACAACCGAATGCTTTAAGTGGGTATGAGGTGGTTCTTTTCCCATTCGCGGATGATTCGGATACCTATCATAAATGTCCTGCATCAATTGTCCGCCAAAGGTGACCTGCAAGATCTGATGGCCTCTGCATATTCCCAATGTCGGGATATTCCTATTAGCCGCCTCCTTGATGAGTTCGATTTCAAATTGGTCGGCATCATTTCGAATTCCCACTGATTGTCCAGTGTTTTCCTCTCCATAAAAAACAGGATTCACATCTCCTCCTCCTGTCACAATTAAGGCATCTAGTAAATCTAAATATTGGATCAGGTCGGTGATTGGAGCGTGAGGCAAAAGGACTGGTAATCCCCCTGCCACAGTGACAGCACGATGATATTGTGAATGTAAGGTATATAGATCATTTTCTCCTGTGAAATTTGGCAAATCACGTCTCCAAGTCGTAATCCCAATTACAGGTTTCTTGAACGGTTTGTTCATGACACATTTCTCCCATCATTTCCTTTTAAGGAGGTAAGGCTCATTTATTACTGCTATGGCGCTTTAAAATTTCCGTACTCCATGGTCTCCAAACATCTAGGTTTGAGAGGGATTCCATGATTTCATCATAATCTTCACGGTCAATCGAGAGCCAGTCACTTGGAACTTCGTCATAGATGCTAAAATCCATTGTTTTAGCAGTACGAACGGTCTCAGCAAACTGTCGATATCTTTCAATTGCTTCCTTTAATTTAGTTATTTCTGCTGCTAATTCCCGCCGCTCTTTTTCCCATTGTTGCTGCTGATTCACCATTACCGCTCCTCTCACATTAATAGATTTCAAAATACTCTCGATGTTCCCATTCTGTGACGGTATACTGGTCCTCTTCGATCCCATGTTCCTTTAAGAACTGTTTATATCGGTTTAGTTCACTCATTTTTAAATTTACTAAGTAGTCAATAAACAATGGACCCATTTTCTCTTTGAAAAATGAATCATGTTTTAAAACATCAATGGCTTCTGCCAGACTCTTAGGAAGAGCCTCTTTCTCGTCATTGTATCCTTCCATACTAGGAGATCCTGGATCGATCTTATTTTGGATGCCATCTAACCCAGCATATATTTGTGAGGCCAAATATAAATATGGATTTGCTGCAGGTTCGCCGACCCGGTTCTCAAATCGAGCGTTTTTAGGGTCTTCCATCACACGAATCATTGTTCCGCGATTATCCAAGCCCCATCCGGCACGGTCTGGTGCAAGGGAATTTTCCCTAAAGCGCTTATATCCATTTACTGTAGGAGTAGTAAACGCAGTGGATGCACGTGCATGTTTTAAAATTCCGCCAATAAAGTGTCTGCCTATGTCTGAAATCGGTTCATTCGCTGATGTTGGTACAAAGGCGTTTTGACCTGTACGGAGATCCACTAATGATTGATGCATATGCCAACCATTTGCTGCCATTCCTTGGAAGACAGGGCGACACATAAACGTGGCAATATACCCGTTCCTGCGGCAAATTTGTTTGACTGCCGTACGGAAAAGCAGCATTGCGTCGGCAGCTTGGATTCCATCCATTGGTGCAAAAGTAAATTCAAGTTGGCTAGGACCGAATTCATCCTCAATGGTTCGAAGCGGCAAGCCTAACTTGGTAATATGACCGATTAATACTTGAAGAATATCATCAATTTCATCATTATGTGATTCTAGCTGATATTGATACCCTCTCGATACTGGACGTACCGTTGGAGGAATGGTTGGAGAACCAGGGGCACCTAAGTTATCCATCGTTAGATTTGTATCCTCGATTCTCGTAAGCACAAATTCCACTTCAAGTCCGACCTTCATGTCGTACCCTTGTTGCTTTAAATCTGCAAGTGCTTGTTTACAAATTTGTCTTGTATCATACATGAGCGGCTGACCGCTTTTTAAATACGCATCACATAGAATCCAACCTGTGTTTGGAGCCCATGGCAAGATTCGGAATGTCAACGGATCGGGTACCAGTGAATAATTCGGACAACCGGTCATTTCTTCTAATCCCACACCACCTCCCCATTCAAAAGGATTATAGACAGGCAAATTAGCCGTATCAAAAAAGAGCGGACCCATGTTAAAATCCATTCCATTTTTTAAGATACTTTCAAAATTGTTTGCTGTAATCGTTTTCGCACGCGAAATCCCATGCTGATCAGCCCAGGCGATCCGAATCACCTGCAAGTTATTTTCTGTCACCATTTCTTTGATACGAACAGCAGCTTCCTTTTGTTCTTCCGTCCAGTAAGGATGCTCTAACAATGCGATTTGTTCACTCATACACTCATCCCCTTTACCCTAATCTCCTATTTATAAAACCAGCGTTAAATTTTCATGTGCCTGATCGGAATCTAACAAATTTATTTGCTTTACTTGAATCTTCCAATCATCATTCTCTTTGATTAATAGATATCCATACCAACCAGAAAGAAGTTTCATCCTTCCAGCACGAAGCTCTGGCAGCATAAAGTTGCATCGTACTCTGTACATATTTTCTTCATTTTCCTTCCATACTTCGACATTACTAATCACTCGAATCGTCCGGGAAGCTGGAACTTGGGACCATGCATAACCGGTTCTCAATCGATAGATTCGATCTTCCAGTCTCCTACGATCATCAAAGGAGATTGTCACTTCTTTTGAAGGATCTCCCCCACCAGGTGTGACCGGAGTCCAATATAAGCAATCATTGGTAAATAGCTGCAGCCATTCTTCCATTTTGGCTTCATCTAGCAAACGTGCTTCGCGGTACAAAAACTGTTCTACTTCTGAAACGGTAGTGGTACCTGCTTTTGTACTCTCTTCTGTCCAGGCACTTATTTTTCTTGCTAGTTTCCTATAATATTCAAGATCCATATAATAGGAATATCTTGAAGTATCCTCTCTCACATGACTTTCTGTCATTTCCTTCACCCTTTCATTCGGCATGTCTGCTTACTTCTTGCAAACCGCAGCCAATTCAATACTCGCTTTCATTAAACGTTTCCACTCTTGGAAGTAATTGCGCATTGGTAATTCATCGGTTACCGGACCTTTTATGACTCCCTGTTCATCCACTATTTGTCGGCCATCAATCCCAAAACCACGGGAGGTATCCACCCATTCCACTTCTGGAATCGTCAATCCAAAATGACATTCTTCAAAATTGGTCATATCATCGGGTTCTCCAAATGAAGGGAAATCCTCTTGACTGCGCAAACGAAGAATATTAATTTCTTCTGGCAACCCTTCCACCTGAGTTGAATACCATGTGAGTTCTGTTCTATCTACATCAATCGGCTGAATCACCTGAATTTGATTTCCTATTAGAAGTAAGTTCGGAAAGATACAAAGATTCATTTGAGCGCCAATTGCTTGATCCAATAATCTGTCAGCTTCCTCCCCATATTTTGCACGAACGGCCTCTTCCATTGCTTCTCTTCCAGGCTGTGGCCGCTGCTGCTTCCAATAGTCTCCTACGTTCTTATAATTCGGCCTCTGGTCAACAAAGGTGTGACCATTCCCCAAATATTGAATCGTCATCTCGCTATGGTCTGGATTTTGGGCAAAATAGGTCATGTCTTTATTTTCACCAAGACGTTGACCAACTGCGAGAAGCGAACGATGTGAAAATGCTACATGATACCCATCCGCACCATTATCATAAGAAAGTTTCCAATTGCCGTTATAGACCATTCGGTTGGCGTTGCGTACAATAATATTTTTGCCTTCATAACGGTCCAGCCATTGATCCATTAAGGCTGCCGCTGGCCCTAAGTGATCCATTAATACGGGTGCTTCCATGTTTAATGTGCCAAAGATAAAGCCGCGGTAAGATTCCACTCGAATATGAGAAAGATTCAAATTTGAACGGTCCACATCTTTTGCATATCCACTCGGCCACGGCATTCCAGCTAATTCTCCAGTGTTTTTAAAAGCCCAGCCGTGATAAGGACACGTAAATACCTTGCTATTACCTTTTTCTTCTCGGCAAATCGTTGCCCCGCGGTGTGTACAGCGATTAAACATCGCACTAAAGTGATCATATTTATCACGAACAACGATTACTGGCCGTTTTCCCATATAGACGGTCTTAAAATCATTATGTTTGGGAATTTCACTTTCATGAGCTAAGTACACCCATGATCCCCCGAAAATTTTTATCATTTCTTGTTCAAAAATGTCTTTTTCTGTATACAACTTGCGGTGTACGCGATGCGGTTGAACCATTTCATCTAAGCTAAGATATTTTTCCACTCTATTCCCTCCTCCATTTACTACTACCTATCACGTTCAAAGAAAACATATTTTTCGCTCATTTATAATCCGAATATTATGAATATTCTGAAATCACATTACCCATGTCATTCTATTTTTTTCACTTATCCTTCATCTATTAATCTAAAATTGTATTGAGAGCGGTAAAATGGCCGGTTGACACCCTTCTTTCGACATTCTTCCATGTCTGAAACTTTTTCTAAGTTCATAATTAATGGCTCTTTTACCGCTCCAATCGCATCAGAATCTATCCAAGGAACATTAGGCGGGAACAATTGAGTAGTAAGTGTTTTATAGCCCTCACTTCCTATCTTAAAATGGATGTGTGCGGGGCGCATTGCGTGTCGTCCAACAGCTTTCATCAATTCCCCAACTGGACCTCCTTTGCCAATATCATATCCTGCCGGAACAACCGTACGGAATTCAAAGCAACCATTGTCATCTGCTAAAATCCTTGCTCTTAAATTGTAATCCGCCTGACGTTCGTCTTCATTTTCATAATCACCATGTGCATTCGCCTGCCAAACATCCAATAAAGCATTTGGAATAGGCATTCCATTGGTAGCAGAAACAATTTTTCCATGTACAAACAAAATATCTCCTGGTTCATCGATATCACATAAACTTCCTGGAGTTTGTTGTAATGGGGCTTCTTCTCGATATAACGGACCTTCGACATTAAATAGTGTTGCATCCCCCACGATTTCATCACGGTGCGTGAGTTCATCGACGATAACAGAAATCCCTAAAACATCTGATAACAAATGAAACTCACCTTTTTTACCTACTTCATTTAGAAAAGCAATCGCCCTCAGCAATTCATCTTCTTTTATTTCGCATTCATTTACGACATCGATGATCGCTTTGGTTAATTTGTCGGTTACTTCTATTAATCTTGTATTTTTAATAACATCTGCAGTACTCTTATTCACTAATGGCTCCCCCTTTGTTATAATATTTAAAATTTACGAACGGAAATCTATTATTTATTGACTAACTATTTGACTTTCCTCCACTACTATTGATTTCTTGAAATAACATAAGGAGGTATAAAGGATAAAAGCAATAATAATTGATACAACAAATGGAATCGGAAACCATCCTTGTTGATAGACAACCATTCCTATAATAGTACTTAGAACAAGGGTAATGATCCCGTTCCAATTAAAGGCTGGGAGTTGCTCTAAATGCTCAATACCTCTTTTTGCTTTTCCCATAATCCCACGATAAATATAATAATCAGTTAAAACAATCGTTACCCAAACTCCAAATAGAACACTTCCAAGTGACAAGAACTCTTCAATATAATGCAGAATATCCCCGAATATAAAAATTAATGAAATAACATTTGTAAGGACAACCATAATCGGTCTTCCTGGCTTCCAATTAAATCCACTATCAAATAAATTAACTAGTGATAAGGCTCCTTCATACGAATTCCCTACTTGAACTTTTGCTTGAGAAAGTAATATGATTATTACACCTATCACCCCTCCCGCAAGGGTAAGAGTAACACCAGGATTCGTTATTGCCAGATTACTTGCAGCAGCTGCATTATAACCTTGTTCAAGGTAATAATTATAGGTTGTTTGATAACCAAAGTATGTGATCACTGCTCCAACTAGCATTGTGATAATAAACATGAACACCCCTGCAGAAAAACAAACTTTAGCGACATCCTTAGTAGATCTGGCAAAACGTGTAGAATCTGTACAAACAAGGGCATTCAATCCTGCCAATGTAACAGTTGCATTTAATGCAATAGCAAAACCACTACCAAGTGAAACGCCTGGAACCATAATTCCATGGTCAAATACCCCGCCAATCGATCCATCACCGATAAGCTGATAAATCATATAAATCAAAAACAAGAATAAAAAGGGTAGTGTAATCTGTGCAACTCGGGCCACTATTTTCATTCCAAACAATGAAAGCAAAATCCATATTGAGGACATCACTAAATACATAATAATTTTTAGTGTTAAATTGGCTTCAATATGAAAGTAGAATAAAAGGGAATTTCCAATAAATACACTTTCCATTCCCAAGAATCCTATTAACATAAATGCCATGATAGTTGAACTAATAACAGAGCCTCTACTACCAAAAGCATAGGCACGGGAAATAACATTACTGGAATAACCTTCTTTAAAAGCAATTTTGCCTAATAAGAAGGAAAAGCCCAAACTAACAATAAATGCGAGAATAGCAGCAAGCATACCCATCCAAAACCCTGCCATAAAAGTAATTAGACCACCAGTCATAATAACTGCAAGGCTGGTTACAATTCCAACTTGAAACGAGGCTAATTCTTTCCATGATTTCCTCATATCGGCTGGAACGGACTCTAGCGAAAAGTCCTCCATTATTGTTGACATTTTACCGGCCATTAAAACACTCCCCTTCAAAATAATCAAGATTTCGAAAAGTTCATTAGTATGATCCCGACCCAATCCAAAAAGGAATCAGGTCGGGCTGCCATCTCTTTTTATATTAAACTGTGATGCCATAAATCTCTTTTGCTTTTTCAAGGGACAATAGACCGTCTAACACTTCCTGTTTAATGAGTTCAGGGTTTCGAAGTTTCGGGTCCCCATATCCCCCTCCTCCTCCACAAACCATTTCAAGGACAGTGCCAGTTGGAACATTTGTTATCAAATCTTTGGAACCAAGTTCAACTTTCTCTCCATTTAGATAGTGAAGAGTAAGTTTATTAGGTGTTCCCTCTTGTCCGCCAAAAAGTCCATAAGGAATTGGAGCTCCCTCGTTTTCAAGACCATCGCCGATGGTACCAACAGAATTGTTTTCACCGTCTATTCGGATCCTTACATAGGTCCCATAGCCGCCCCGATATTGACCTGCGCCAGCAGAATCTGGGAGAAATTCATATGTTTCTATGAAGAATGGATCTTTAATCTCCATCATTTCTGGATCCTGTGAACGCATACAACCCGCAGCACCAGCAAAGCCAATCCCGTCAAATCCATCGAAGCCTTTTAAAGCACCTTGGCCACCTTTTCCGAGAAATCCAAAATCAAAATAATAATCATTTTTACGCGGATCCCATCCAGAGAAAACAGGAGTACACAATTTTGCCCAAGAGGCAGTTGCCTGATCAGGAACAGCATCTTTGAACGCGTCCATGATTGCTTCTAGTAGTACATCAGCAAGTTGATTTCCGAATAGGGTTGCTGCAGGAAAATTCGGATTTAAAATGGTTCCTTTTTCAAAAATACAATTTAAGGAACGGAACATGCCTTCATTCTGGGCAATCTCATTACCTGGGTTAATAATCATAAGATAGGCAATAGCACATGCTGCCTTAGCGGATGCTGGGGGCATGTTCGTAAAACCCGGTGCTTGGGCTGCTGAACCAGTAAAATCCATGGTTACTTCTTCATCGTCAATGGTGACTTTTACCACTACCTTGTACTCTTTTTCTTGATTAATCCCATCCGAGACCATCTTGCTTTCACCATAGAAAGTGCCATTTTTCCACCCTCTAATAATTTCTTTTACATGCTTTTCGGTTGCATCGATAATATAATCCAGATGGGCACGGAAGGATTCCAAACCGTATTTCTCAATGACTTTCACCATTGATCGTTCCCCAATGTTGCAAGCACCAATCATGGCTTTAACGTCTTCCTCGACAACTTTTAATCGGACATTGGAAAACAACATTTTCCAAACATCTGGGATAATCTCTCCACGCTCCACTATTTTTAAACCTGGAATTCGAATGGCTTCTTGCCATACTTCCGTATGCTTAGGGTTATAGCCGCCAAGTGTGGCCCCTCCTAAATCAGACAAATGACCCTTACTAACAGTCCAACCAACTAACTGATCATGATAAAACACCGGCTTATAGATCCCTACATCATGTGTTTGATTTCCGCCCTCAAATACATCATTGTGAACGATAATATCCCCTGGATAAATACGACCTTTAAACGATTCAATTATATAGGGCAATGCAGGTTGTGCACCAAACCCGATAATGGGGATATTTGCACTTTGCTCTACCATTTTCGCCTCATGATCAAATAGAGCGGTTACAAAGTCCCCCGCTTCATTAAATACTGGGGACCTTGAAGTCCTTTGGAGAACTTCAGCCATATCATGGGTGATCGCATTTAATCTTCTTTGAATAACCGACGCTCGTATTGGATCTACCACAATTTTTTCTCTTGTCATGCTTTTACACCTCGATTCGCCTCAATAAATCTTTGGACATAATCTTCTCCAAGTTCTTTATTATAAAGAATGGCATTATCATTTTTATCATAAATAACATTAAAAGAATCGTGAACAATGGTTGTCGTAACTTTTTGTTCAATAATGGCAGGACCAAATACTCGGTTTCCATGGACTAATGAATCGCCATCATAAACTGGGATGGAAATAAATTTCTCTTTCTCTCCCCTATAAATCAACCTATTCCCTTTTAAGGCATGTTTTGGAGACTCTCCTGCATATTCTGTTTGTCTTATGTTAGGTTTTATAGTAAGCCCGATTGCAGATACATTTATATTTACAATCATTACTGGCATTTCAGGTGAATTGTATCCAAACAATTGATTATGCAGCTCATGAAAGCGATGCTCGATAAACTCTCTAGTCAAGCGATGCTTTTCTTTGAGTGTAAATGGTACGCTTACTTCGTAATATTGTCCGGCATACTTCATGTCAAAATTATATTGAAATTCAATATCATGTTTATGAACTCCTTCGGAACTTAGCGTTTCCATTCCTTTTAACTCCAGGGAATCTAGAATATCAACAAGCTCACTTTCCTCTAATTCACTCGTTAAACCTTGATACACTTTAATATAATCATGACGTAAATCTGACATTAGCATTCCAGCTGCACAAAAGATGGATGACTCCTTTGGAACCATGACTAGCGAACAATCTAATTCTTTGGCAATAGCAGTGGCATGAAGTGGACCCGCTCCCCCTGCACATACTAAAGGAAAATCCCTTGGGTCAAATCCGCGTTTGATGGTAATTTCCCGAATTCCATTCGCCATGGAGACATCCACAAGATCTATAATTCCCTTAGCAGCATCTTCAATTGATATATTTAATTTATCTGCCACATGAAGCTTAATGGATTCTCTAGCTTTCTCTAAATCTAGTTTCATTTTACCGCCTAAGAAGAAATCAGGGTTTAAGTATCCTAGTACTAAGTTTGCATCTGTAACAGTTGGCATTTCTCCACCAAACCCATAACAAGCTGGCCCTGGATAAGCACCTGCGCTTTTAGGTCCTACATGTAGCAGTCCACCATCGTCAACCCACGCTATAGATCCTCCACCTGCCCCTATTGTGTGGATATCAACAATAGGAAGACTAATTGGCCATTCTGCAATTTCGCCTTCAGTACGAATTAAAGGCTGACCATCTTTCAAGAGAGCGACATCAAAGCTTGTTCCACCCATATCCATTGTAAGGGCATCCTTAATATCATGTGTTTGCAGATACCATCCACCTGCAACAGGAGCGGAGGCCGGACCTGATAATAATGTGTTCGCCGCTTTTTCAATGGTGGCATTTGGTGTAGCTACCCCGCCATTCGACTGCATGATAAGCAAAGTTCCACCAAACTGTACAGAAGCCAATTTTTCAGTCAGCTTTTTAAAGTATCCTTCAATAATAGGTCCGATATAGGAATTAAGTACAGTGGTGCTAGAGCGGTCATACAATCCACCTCTAGGAATAAGCTCGCTTGATACAGTAATATAACGTCCAGGTAATCGTTCCTTGAGCAACTGTGCTGCTAGTTTTTCGTGTTGGTCATTTGCATATGAATGCATGAAACAAATAGCTATTGCCTCAACATTATTTTTTTCAATATAATCTATCGCATTGATAACGTCTTTTTCTAATAAAGGCTTAATTGCTTCTCCCTTAACATCTACCCGTTCGTCAATGCCAAGCCTTAAATGTCGGGGAACAAAAGGTTTGGGCATTACATACTGATTATTATAAGGATCAGGTCGAATTCCACGCCTCATTTGCAAAATATCCCTAAACCCATTTGTTGTTAATAATGCTGTTTTTGCCCCTGAATAAGTTAAGGCAGCATTTGTTCCTACTGTAGTACCGTGTACAATTAAATCCACTTTTTCTATAAATTGATTGAGTGATAGATTATGGTCCTCCGCCATCTCACTAAGGCCGTTAAAAAAACCAATAGTTGGATCTTTTGGCGTAGAAAGAGTTTTATAAACTTTTGATTCGCCTGTTTCAGTTATAAGTAAGAAGTCTGTAAAAGTTCCGCCTACATCAATTCCGATTCGAAAATTCATTGAATCACTTCCCGTCTATAAAGATTACTTCATGGCTTCTATTCGATAAACGTTCTGCTCCGTTTTCTCGAATAACAAAAACATCTGACATGTATGCCGACTTTTCACGGCCTGGTTTAATAATTTGCGGATGATAACTAATAACCATTCCTTCTTTTAAAGATAATAGAGCATCATCTTCTTCGCTTGGTACTTCAACCCCAACAAAATTTGTATTCGTTTTTCGCGCAACTAATGGTCGTTCAATCACATCCATTCCAATTCCGTGTCCACTTAGATGTCCGCATTCATAACCATATTTATCAGCTATTCTTTCTAACCCGGCTTGAATGTCACTAAGTTTGACGCCAGGTTTCATATTATCCTCCGCATATCTAATCCCTTCTGCCACAACGGAGGCTAATGCTTCTGTTTCTGCATCCCTTTCACCAAAGCAAAACATTCTTGAGTGTTCTACCCAGTGTCCCGTAGGTCCAGTTATTTCAAGGGATACAATCAAGTAATCATTTTCTTTAATGACCTTATTTCGAGGAGGTAAGAAACAAGGTACGACTGCCCCAGGTTGTTCACTTGATAAAGTTAAGAATAAATCATCCTTTGCTCCCATAGCATGTACTGTTTGATAGGCTGGAGCTACAGCTTCTTCTTCCGTCATTCCTACTTTTATGTTTTTAATAATACTATCGAACCCAGCCTCAATAATTCGATTTGTTTCTATAATGCCTTGGATTTCTTCCTCACTTTTAATGCTTCGAATAACATCAAACTCGATACTAGCATCTTCCCACTCAACTTCAGGTAATTCCTTTCTTAAGTAAAGATAATCTTCTACCTTCATCGTGCTGTTTAAACCAACTGCCCCAACAACACCACTAGTGATATTATTTTCCTTTAGCTTTCGAACCATTTCCATAACCTCATGATCTTCCGGAAAAAGCACATCTGGGGAACGGGGATCAGTACCAAAATGTAAGCCAGACGGAAGAATTTGATATTGTTTATCCTTAAAGACAACCCCATAGCCATATCGATGATATAAATGATTATCAAATAAATAACGAAGTGAACCCTTTTTACCTAAATAGGAACTCGCGGCAAAAATCATTGCCTTATACCCTTTGTTCTCCATTAATTCACGTACTTTTGACAATCTTTGTTCTCTTTCTTGTTTTTGCATTGAAATGATCACCAATTATCCCTCTTTTCTGAAAATTTAATATATTATTAGATTAACAAACGTTAACTATTTAGTAAATATTTCGAATTGTAAGAAATTATTACGTTTAAAATTAAAATTACTACCCCATCTCAAATTGCTTACATTTACTTATTCTATAAAATGTTAATTTTATTTACAGTTTGCTAATTATTCACAATTTAATTAGAATTATATAGGGAGGTGAATATTTTGAATATTAAAAACAGGAAATTATTAACACTATCTGAACAAATAGTTGAACAAATTAAAGAGTCCATTGTCGAAGGCCATTTAAAAAAAGGGGATAAATTACCTTCTGAACAAGATTTAGCTGACCTTTATCAAGTAAGTCGACCTACTGTTCGGGATGCAATTAAAATTCTTTCTGCCTCAAAACTGATTTATACGAAACCTGGTGCTAAGGGCGGGCATTTTATTACAGATATTTCTGCTCAGTCGTTCATTGATGATTTTAGTAATTACATTAATATCTCTTTGGTTTTAGAGGGATTTTCCATCAATGAATTAATAGAATACAGAAGATTATTTGAAGTAACAACGTGCGTTCTAGCTGCTCAAAGAAGAACTGAGAATGACTTGATTGAGTTAAGAAAGCTGATCCCTGCCCCCGACGACAACCTGACGAGCCAAGAATATTTTGAACGGGATTTTGATTTTCACCGGACTCTGGCGAGATCCACTCGTAACTTATTATTTATCATCACGATGGAAGCAATCACGAATGTATTAAAACCTATGTTTCAATTTGTACATGGGCCGCCTGAATTAAAAGAGAAACTTACGAATGATCTATTAAAAATATACGAAGCGGTTAAACAGGGAGATCACAAATTGGCAGAAGAGGAGATAAATAGCCATCTTAATCGGTTTGAAAGAGATTTTACAATAGAAAGTCCCCCTTTGGAAAATAGGCAAAAATCACCTCTTTAATGCTAGGATTTAATTTGATTGAAACCAGTCACTAAACGTGGATAGCCGCATGATAATTCTTAGTGTTATCCACATTATTTTTTTCAAAAAGAAATTGATTCAATTTTCTTATCTACTTTTGCAATGCAAATAGGATATTTTTCAAATAAAAAAATCCACGTCAAAAAATATAGTGGAAAAGTGAGGATGGGGAATTGAGGATGTCAACCGCGCCATGGAAAATGGCTTTACATTATTGGGAGGTTGCCTCTTAAAGAGTGAAACTAGAATTTAGACTTTGGTTTCACTTTTGAAAGAGG
This sequence comes from Neobacillus sp. PVCKKU3, assembly GCF_058323225.1. NCBI lineage: Bacteria > Bacillati > Bacillota > Bacilli > Caryophanales > Bacillaceae > Neobacillus > Neobacillus sp. PVCKKU3. The sequence goes on along the minus strand of NZ_JBLVQN010000013.1, from coordinate 67,479 downwards.
AACCTCCCTAAAACATTTTCTTAAAAATGAATCTGAATTCCATATTACATTTACTATATAAATTCTAAGAGTAATATTATTTTTAACGTTGTCCGTATGGATGATTGTAAGCCCACTCGGTATTTAACATTTTCACTCTCTCTTTAGGAGACATTTTATATCCAGGAGATGATACAACTAATTGTCCATACTCTACAGCGGGATCATTTTCTCTATAAGATAATACTTGTACTAGTTCATTTCTCCATTTGTCCCTTAAATAAGTTTCTTTCTTTGCTAGATTTTTCATTTCGTTTGGATCATCTTTAAGATCAAAAAGCAACTCATATCCATCTTTTTCATACCAAATATACTTCCAGCTACCATCAGTTAACATCAAGGAGCGCTCTCCTACATTTCCAAATTCCCCTAGAATATGGTCTCTTACTGAAAGTTTTGGATTTTTTACAAGAGATAGTAAGCTTTTGCCATCCCTGTACTCACCTATTGAGCCCGTAGCTATATCGAGACATGTCGGTAATATATCTTGTAGTCCGATCACCGACTGGTTCACTTGTCCTGGAATCCATTCTTGATTAAAAAGGTGATCATATTCACTGTTTAATGGAGGAGTAATAATAAAAGGAATATTACAGGCTCCATTTAGAAAATTTGCTTTTTGCCAAAGATGATGGTCACCCAAACAATCACCATGGTCGGAAGTAAAGATAAACCATGTATTATCTAAAATTCCTTCCTCTCGAAGGGTCCCTATTATTCGATTAATCTGCCGGTCTACTTGAGTCACCAATGCATAATAGGCCTGCCGGGCCAATGTAATTTGTTTAGGAGTTTTTCCTTCACCAAATGCAATATTTGCAGTATGGAATGATGGATGCTCTTCTACCCAATCACCAATCATAGGTTCCGGTATTTCTTCTCGTTCATACATATATAAGTCTCTCATTAAAGGTGTCAGTGGTGGATGAGGTGCAGTAAAGGATGCCCACATGAATAATGGTCTGGTCCAATCTCTTCGCTTAATCTCTTTACATGTTTGAGTCCCAACCCATTCAGTAGGGTGAGTATGATCTGGCAAATGCCACGGAGTCGTTGCGTACTCATTAACTGACATACCATGACCAAAGGCCATGCCAGGATATCCTTGTTCTGTTAGCCAATTTTCATAGTCATCATATCCTCTGTGTTCCCCTACATATTCTCCTAGTCGACGTCCTTCTTCACATAATAGCATTGTTTCAAATCCGTAATGACATCTTTCTGGAAAAGTATGCATTTTGCCAACCACTTTGGTCTGGTATCCTTCATCTCTTAATAGTTGTGGCAATGTTTCTTTTGTTGGTAGTTGAAAGCCAGATTTAAAAACAGTTAAACCTAAATTATGACCTTCTAACGCGGTCATAATGGTTGCACGTGCAGGAATGCAGATTGGAGTAGTTGAATAAGCCTGCTCAAACCGAACACCATTTCGTGCTAACTGATCAATATGCGGTGTTTGAATTGTAGGATGATTAGCACATCCCAAATGATCAGCCCGTAAGTGATCGCAAGTAATTAAAACAATATTTGGTTGTTGGTAAGTTTCACTCATATGATTTCCTCCATCATTCTATTTTGTTATCTACCTACTTTTTGAATTAGCGCAATTGTACCATCATTTTTACAAGTTTAGAATATTCTGTAGCTACAACCACTGCTTCTGTTTTAAGAATGGGGAACCCGAATAACCTTCATTATTTGGGTTTCCTTATTCTTCCACACAATGGATTTTAACAATTTGTACCTTGTTCTAAACGTATTTGGTACTCTCCGCTTTTTGCACATTTAAACTATCTGGTCTGCAACCTATCCAGAACAATGTACCGAACACTATAAACAACACAGCAATGAATTGAAATGAATTAATGAACCCAGCTGCTTGAGTAGAGGAAAATTGAATGATATTACCGGTAACAAATGGTCCAATAATACCTGCGAGTGTTACAAAGGCCATTAAAGTACCCATTCCTTTTGCACGATGTTGAGGAGGAACAAACGAATCGATGACAGATGGCGAAAGAACGAAAAACACCCCACTCATTCCCAAACTTAAAGAAAACATTATTACTGCCATAGTGTTTGAACTTACGAGTGGTGCAAAGTAAAAGAGAATACCACAGGTAATAGCTATTGCCCCCAAAATATAAACACGTGATTTCCTAACATTTCCTGTTTTACGATAAATTTTGTCCGATAATAAAGCAAATGAAATTTGTGCAATAGCTTGGGCTACCCACACCCAACCGGTAGATGCCTCACTCATATGACGTACGGATGAAAAGTAGTTTGGTAGCCATGTAAGAACAACGGCAAATGTCCAATGTGATGCAAAACCAACAAGGACCAACAAAATAAAGTTTTTATTAAAAAGAAATACGCGTGCTTCTGCAAATGAGAAAGAAGGGGCTGAATTCTTCTTGTCCGCTTTTGGAATGGAATCAAGATGAGGACTTTCCTTTGCAATTAAGTGCCATAATATTAACCAAATAACACCTACAATAGCCATAGTGATAAACCCTGTTCTCCAGCCAGCAGTTGCCATAATATATACAATAATAGGTGTTGCAATTGCCACTCCAATATTCCCGCCAAGATTGATCATGGTTAGCCCGATTCCAAGTTTATCCTTTGGCAGCCATTTTGATCCCGCAGCCATTGCAACGGGGTATGCAGGCCCCTCCCCCGCACCTAGAAGAACCCGGGTTACGATGAGATATGGTAAGCTAACAGTGAAAACGATTGCAAATTGAATAATAGACCATGAACCGGCCATAAAACTCATAATCCTTTTTGTTCCGTATTTATCTGCAAGAAATCCCCCTACCATGCCTGTAAAAGAGAATAACCAAAAAAACGAACTTCCTACTAATCCCCATTGATTTGGACTTAAATTAAGTTCATCTATCAGCTGAACTGAGGCTAATCCAATGATTGCTTTATCCGTATAGTTGATCACCATAGAGACGAATAAAAATAAAATCATTCCCCATCCCATTCTTGAAATCTTGCTTTTTTTTACTTCTTCTTGATAAAGTATGTTTTCGTGTGCTTGCATCGCAACTACCTCCTAGAAATTAAAAAGTTAGTTATTGATTAGAAAACCTAATCTAAAACTTTCGAATAACCTAATACAGTTTTCTTTTAGTAAAGGTAAAAAAAATGTTAATACGATTATTAAATAATTGTTAGTATTGTGCAGCTAGAGGAAGAATTAGCGGACAAAGTGCATCGTTTGTGCAAGGCAATTTTACAGTACCGAAGAGTTAAGGATATTAAACAAACATTGTTACTTGTAATTTAATACAAACGCATCACCATCCTTTTTGAATATTTAGAAAATTCATGTTTTCAATTTATCAAACTTATCTCAATGTGTAAATATTATGAATTGTATGTTTTTATAACATTTGCCCAAATTAAACTTTTCTATTATGATATAAGAAAAGGAGTGAAAATTTTGAATATTAAAAACAAGAGATTGTTAACACTTCCCGAGCAGATAGTAGAGCAGATCAAGGAGTCTATTGTAACAGAAAATTTAAAAAAGGGAGATAAACTCCCATCTGAACAAGAATTAGCTAACCTTTTTCAAGTAAGCCGTCCTACAATCCGTGATGCTATTAAACTATTGTCTGCCTCTAAACTCATCTATACAAAACCTGGCGCAAAAGGAGGCCATTATATTACAGAAATTTCACCTGAGTCATTTATTGATGATTTTAGTAATTATATTTCTCTCTCTTTAGTTTTAAAAGGATTCTCCTTAGACGAACTCATTGAGTACAGGAAAATTATTGAAATTAAAACTTGTGCTCTTGCAGCCCAAAGAAGAACAGAGGAAGATTTAATAGAATTAAAAAAAATGGTTCCAAATCCTAGTGACCCACTTTCTGATATTGAATATTTCGAATGTGATTTTCAATTTCATCGGGCAATTGCAAAAGCTACTCATAACTCATTGATCATTATCACAATGGAAGCAATAATAAATGTATTAAAGCCTATGTTTCAATTTGTAAGTGGAACAAAGGATTTAAAAGAAGAACTGGCCAATGAACTAACTGAAATTTATCGAGTAATAGAACAGGGAGACCCTAATTTAGCCGAAGAAAAAATGAACTATCATCTTTCACATTTTGAAAAAGACTTTTCTGTGAAAACTAATAGAATAGTTTCAGTTTAATCCATAGATTTAAGATTAAGAGTATTTATTTTGAGAGATAAGGAGTGAAAAGATGACAAACGAAGTGAAAATGCCATGCTGTTCCGTAAAAAGAAATGCCTCCTCCAATAAAACCGAAATACAAACACAGTCTATTCAAGAAAGTGCTCCCAACAAAACATTATTTAAGGATAAAATGGTGTATATCCCTGGCGGGGAATTTTTTATGGGAACAGATTCAAAAGAAGCTTTCCCAGCAGATGGCGAAGGACCAATAAGAAAGGTAAAAGTTAATCCCTTTTTAATAGACACTTTTGCTGTAACAAATGCTGAATTTAACGAATTTGTCAAAGCAACAGGATATACGACAGAAGCAGAACAGTTTGGCTGGTCGTTTGTATTTTATGGTTTCCTTTCACAAAATCCTGCAGTTCAGGCTCAACAAGTAGTGAGTACGCCTTGGTGGTACGGTGTTAACGGTGCCTATTGGTACCAACCAGAAGGACCCCATTCAACAATCGAACATCGAATGGATCACCCTGTTGTCCATATTTCCTGGAATGATGCAAATGTCTTTTGCAAATGGGCAGGGAAACGATTGCCTACCGAGGCTGAGTGGGAATTTGCGGCTCGTGGTGGTCTTGAGAAGAAAATGTATCCATGGGGAGATGAACTTACTCCAAATGGTAAGCATTACTGCAATATATGGCAGGGGAAATTTCCTCATGAAAATACGAAAGATGATGGTTATGAGTGTACTGCTCCTGCTAAATCTTTTCCTCCTAACGGTTATGGTCTTTATAATGTTTCCGGAAATGTGTGGGAATGGTGCTCGGATTGGTTTAGTCGAAGCATTCATAACAGAGGAGGACGAACAAATCCTCAAGGACCTGCAACAGGAGAAAGGAAAGTTATGCGTGGCGGGTCGTATTTGTGCCATAAGTCATATTGTAACCGTTACCGTGTTGCTGCACGCACCTCAAATACTCCTGATAGTTCATCAGGGCACCTTGGTTTTCGTTGTGTTGCAGATGTGTAGCAAATTTTAAAAAACAGTTAGAGTTTTTCCTGTATTTTAACCCGATTTGGATAAATTGGATGTATTCCAAGTAATTTGTAGTAATTTCAAATTTATTATACTAGGACAATAGCAATTTTCTATCATTATCATGATAGAAAATTGCTGCCCCACGCTTGTTTAACTAAGCCTCCGATAGTGATAGAAGAAGTTCCTAAAAGCCTATCTCCTCTATAAATCAATGATTGTCTGTCTTGCATAATAATTAAATTGCATTTATTGTTGGATAAATTCAACAAAATTAGATACTCCTATGCTACGGAATCTCTGAGGTTTTTTGACCACCCATAAATTTCTATTAATATTTACTCCTGATAATTTTATTTCATGTAAATATCCTTGTTCCAACTCTCTGGCTACGGTTAGCCTAGGTAGGATACTGATTCCGAGACCTGCCTCGACAGCACTTTTAATGGCCTGAGTACTGCCAATCTCCATATAATTTTCAATTTTATCTAACACACCATAATCCCTTAATGCCTTCTCAACAATCAATCGTGTCCCAGAAATCGATTCACGCCAAATCATGCGTTCATTTGCCAACTCTTCAATCTTGATTTCCGTTCTCCCCCTCCAAATGTGATCTGCAGGATATACAAGTACCAATTCATCTTCAGCAAATTTCTCAACTATAAAATTTTTACTCTCAACAATACCTTCCACCAATGCTAAATCGATTACGTCATTTGCTAGATCCGCTAAAACACTTGGCGTGTTTTTGATGGTTAAGGTAACTTTTATATCAGGTTCCTGTTTTTTAAAACTACCTAATAAGCTGGGTAATAAATACTCTCCTATAGTTAAAGAAGCGCCTACCCGAAGGGTGACATTACACTCTCCAGTTGATTGATTGATCACTTCCCTAGATCGATCAAAATCATTGACAATTGCTTTGGCAAAAGGATAGAGAAGTCTGCCGTTTTCCGTTACTGTCATTTTCCCTTCTGTTCGGTCGAACAATAAAGTGCCATAGTAATTCTCTAACTGATGAATTTGCCTTGTTACAGCAGGTTGGGACACAAAGCTTAATCGTGCAGCTTGGCTTATGCTACCTTCATCGACTACCAAACAAAACATTTTCAAGTTCTCTATGTTCATTGAAATCATCTCCAATTGAATGAAATACCCCTTTTAATATAACATACGAATATTCTGAAAAAATCCACTTATCTATAACATTACGTTATACCCCATGCATTTCTTGCAATTTACGTTTACTAATTCCTCTGATAATGTAATCGATAAGAACTGATACAAGAAAATTATTGCATTAGAACATAACCAAGAAAGAAGGAACGGGAATGGAGAATGAACAGAAAAAGCTAATACAAATTTTTTGGACTTTTTTCAAAATCAGCCCTGTCACATTCGGCGGTGGCTTTGCGATGATTCCATTATTAGAAAAAGAAGTGGTGGATAAAAGGAATTGGTTAAAAAATGAAGATGTTACCGATATTTTTGCCTTAGCTCAATCAGTTCCAGGGGCAGTGGCTATGAATTCCGCAACCTTTATTGGAAAAAGAATAGGAGGAATTAAAGGGGCTATTGCGGCAATACTCGGTGTATCATTGCCGACCTTTTTAATCGTTCTTATTGTAGGATTTGTATATTCTTTATATCAGCATAATCCCAAAGTGGCAGCTGCCTTTATGGCGATTCGAGCTTCCATTCTTGCCCTAATCGTATTTGCGTCTATTAAAACGTGGAAAACAGCAATCGTTGATAAATCAACATTCGCGATTTTTGTGTTTGGAGTTCTAGTACTATTCTTAATTCATCCAGTTTTAGCAATTCTAGCTGGAGCTTTTGCAGGCATTATGATAACAAATTTGAAAGAAAAGTTGGGTATCAACGCCAAAAATGTTAAACCGAAAAAAACTGAAATCAATAACTATGATTATTTCAGGGGCTCAGGTAGTTAAGGAGAAAGGATAAAAAAGAATGATATTGTGGGAATTATTCAAAATGTTTTTTGTCGTAGGCTTAGTTTCCTTCGGCGGGGGATATGCGATTATGCCAGTTATAGAACTTGGAGTTATACAGCATGGTTGGATGACAACTCAAGAGTTTTCTAACATTATTACCGTTGCCGGAATGTCACCAGGTCCAATTGCAGCAAATAGTGCAATACTAGTTGGTTATTCTAAAGCCGGAGTACCAGGAGCTATTATTTCTGCCTTGGGAATCTTGCTTCCATCTATCATTCTCGTTCTAATTGTCGCAACTTTCTTTCTTAAGTTAAACCATTATCCACTCGTAAAATCAATGTTTTATGGCTTACGATCTATTGTTACGAGTTTAATATTTTATGCAGCTATAAGGTTTGCGCTGTCAAATAACATATTAGGTCTCCATTTCACATGGTATACTATAACCCAACTGCTCGTTTTTGTATTATCTCTTACAGCCCTCTTGAAATTCCAATGGCACCCTACATATATAATAGTCCTTTCAGGACTAATAGGGATTGCTCTTTATTCATAATTCTTTTCATTCATTCTCTTTATCTAAGAAAGATAAAAAGACCAAGCCGTTTACCTCGCTTGGTCTTCCTCCGCCAGGAGTATATTAACTTCGCGGACTTACCTATTTTTTAGCTTTTCTGTCCCGCATCAATTTGGCCAAATCCCTCATTCCCAAACGGAAGGATTCGTTTCTAACCTTATGTACGCCGTAGCCCTCTAAATCATCATATCCCCGTATGTTATTGGATGTAAAACATTTGTATCCATCTGGAACTTTAAATATTTCTATATCCACGTACAAATTCCTGTTTAAATACAAACGGAAAAGTTGGTGTGTTTCAATGAATGGTTTAGATGGATTCATGTGTGAACTCCTTTCAAATATGCCATAAACACCGCGATTATGTTATTTGAACAAAAGACACCTATTTTTTTATCTTCTTGCGGGATCTCTTCCGGCTCTTTAGCAATTGCTCCCTCCTTGGATGGAGGACGAAAGAGAGTGGGTTGCTGCCGAGTTCCCCTGTAATCCTCTTTAATTGGTCGGCATTTTGCAGCTTCGTATTAAAGGATGTTAGCCGGCAAGGAACAGTGATGATGAGACCGTTCCGTAACGTGACTATAGTTTTTAGATAAAAGCCGTTGGTCCTGACAATATACTCGGGATTAAACCACATAGCGTCCTCATGTTTGGCCGATTTGGTGGCAAACACACATATATTGTGAATCGGATTGACCATGATGGGACACATTGAGATGTCACCAAGAATCCATTTGGCAGTGGCAATCGCTCCTTTTAAATCAAAACCGATACAGCGAATGCTGTCTGCAAGAATTTCTAATGGTGATTTGTCGACAATGATTGTTCGGTCCAGCTCACGTACGAGTGAACAAGGCTTGCCATTCCGGTCATAGTGTCCCGCCATATTCATAAATTGCTGGTTAATAATATAGAATTCTTCAATGTTCAGCATACTCGCCCCTCAAATGTTAGTTGGTTGAATTTTTTTTAAAAAAAGATATACTATCCATAAGTTAGTTTTTTTAAAAACTAATGTGACCAAGAGTATCGTCTTTCCGGGACACTTGCTCTTGGTTGTTTTTTTGCCCTTTTCACATTTTCCTCACCTCCTTTTCTGCATTCAAATGAATGAAGCGGTTGCAAAACTATTAAATAAAAGCATCTGGCTGACAAAGAAGTTGGTTGGGTAAGAATGTTCATAGTTAGTAGAATAACTTTGAGAATTATTATTATTTTTAAAAAATAATTACACATAAAAAATAACACAAAATATTACATAATTGGTCTGTTTTTACAGAGCAAATCGTAACATTTTGTGTCGAATTTTGGCGTTTTATGGTGAATTATTAACGAACTCTTCATATTAGGTAGTTTGTTAAATGAGGAAGGCAAGTATCATTCTTCTTCTTCATCATCAGTGTCTACTAAGTCAATAATCTGACGAATATCTTTTACATCAAGTGCTTCTGCAATCTTTTCAATATGGCTAAATTCAATTCGCTTCCTTTTATGATTGACCAATTCGCTTAAAGTTGCATGGCGTACATCAGTTAGAAGGGATAATTGTCTCATTGAAATTTTATACGTATCTAGCAATTTACGGATTTTCACATCAACTTTTTTAGCCATAGATTGCCGACCACCAATTCTAAGTAGTATAAAGAAAAATTAACATAACGGCACTTTTTAGGTGGTACGTTTAAGCGTAACGTTTCATCAAATCAATTCATGATTGCACTTTTATTTTTTTTAGCGCTCCTGTCCGCCATTGCTTTACAGCCGATACCGTGACTTTTTCTAGTTCGGCGATTTCTTTAACGGAACGGTCTTCCCAGAAGGTGTACAATAGCCATTTCTGCTGATTTGGGGTAAGCGTTTCGCAATAGGATAATAGGATTTCTTTTTCCAATGTTCTATCTGGCTGCATATTATGAACATTCTCCCAGTACACTTCCTTCTGGCAAACGAATCGTTCTTCAGCTTGCCCCATTTTACTAAGCTCCTCGAGCAGGCGGCCTCTAATGAATGCATATGCGTAGTTTATGAAATTCCCCTTTTCGTGATTAAATCGCTGGCTTGCCTCCCAGAGGGCAATCAGGCCTTGCTGATAAAATTCTTCCTTGTAATTGTATATATGAAGGGAGCTGATGATTTTATGAATCATTGGTTTATATTGTTCTGCCATCTTATCAAAGCTTTCCAACGGACGTTCCTTTCAGGAAAGCGCGCTTTGCCATTGTATTCCCGGGTACCTCTACCATAACGGGAATCCCTTATTTCATCGAACTCCTCTAATTCACTTTTAACACCAAAAAGAATCCCAAACCCGCACATTTTCGCTTCAAAATACAAATATGGATGCGTTTTTTTGAATTTCGAACAAATACAATAACAATTGATGCACGGGGACGGTTCTCGTGTGTCACTTTTATCCATTGGGCTAGAGAAGTTTTGGTGTGGGTAGGCGGGGATTTTCATTTTTTAGATTAAAGCCAACTGCCCCGTTGAAAAGGTAGTTGGCTTCAGTCATGTTGGGATTACCAAAGGGCGGTATGATGATCACCCCTTCATTCGCTCAGGGAGGCTCTGTATCGACTGGACGACTAAATCAAGCTTGGATTCTATTCGATATAGAAGATAGAGGGTCACAACGATAGGGAAGCCGACCTCATTGATAAATGAGATGATTTGTTCCACGGCAAATTCTCTCCTTTCCGAATTATATTTTAAAAGAGGCCGGTTTCGTAAAAGAATCCGGCCTCACCCTTAGAACATATCGATTTGACCAAATTCCCCTGCAAATCCGATATCTAATAACCTATTAAACAATTTCATACTCCACTACATTGCGGTCGATCACTCTTGCCCCTTTTGAAGCAACATATTTGCCGCTAGCCGATGTAAATACATCCGCAGCAATGATCTGTTCCATCGCTTGTTTGACAGCAGCCTCATCAACCGGTTCCTTAGGGTTGTCCACCGCAATGCGGGCAGTCTTGCCAAACTCCGTACCAAACATTAATTCCAATGTTTTTGCCATTTTTATTCACCTCCTTTTTTTGAGACATGGGTGAGACATGGGGACGGTTCTTTTGCCTCAATTTTTTCCAATCCTCCTTCTTGATAGGTTTGAAGCTTCGCAGATTCATAGCATGAATAGCTTTTTTAGATTACCAGAACCGTCCCCATGTACCGTTTGAACCTCGAGAATCACCCCTTAGCTTCCGTTACGCGGTAAGTTCAGTACTGTCGCTGCGTTCGACCTTGTTTAGCGGGTCATTGCATAAAGCTGAGATGGCGGTTGCCACTTGAAATAACTGGTCAACAGTCGATTCCATTTTGATGTTGCTAAATGTTTTTGTTTTTAAAACAGGGTTCCCCTGCTCATCCAGGTCCACCTGGAATGCCAGTCGAAGCTTTGAACCTTCTAATAATGCTTGTGCCATTGTCTCTCACCTCCTTTCACCCTTTATTTATGGTTTTTGGAGGGAAAAGGACAGGGTGAGAAATTATTTTTTAAAATATAAGCGGATTTTTGTGAAGTAGCAGGAAGGTATCAATAGACACATCTCTTATAGGTAAAAGTTCAAAAGTAACAGATTCAGCTTTATTTTTTAAGGAGTCGTTAAAGATGATGGGTGTTATGAGGGTAATGGGGAACCTAGGTATGCTGCCTGCTCCTGGAGCAGGCATGTCTGGTAAAAGATCTAAAGAGTTTTTATATCGCGATTTTTATAATAAGGACAATAGAAGCGAACTTACCTTATGGCTTCAGCTGATTAAGAACAGCTTAAGATGGTTCAAGAAGCCGGATTGGGAAATCTCCCTGTGATGATTTTCTCCTCTAGAGCGGAAGAGACGGAGCTTAAAGACTGGCAGAAGTTGTTTCTGGCATTTAAATGATGTAGGTTTTGGCAGTATGTATATTAATTATTTTGAAATATTACTTAAAGGAAATTCGCATAGATACTTATTTTTGCATAGTTGTCAATGAGGGCTTATTGTATTAACGGAGCAGGTTTGTTCAAGAAGAAATCACAAGAGGAATGAGCAATTACTGTAAATAAGATTAGACTTATTAATGTTCTAATAAAGAAGTTATGCAAAAAAATCGAGGTGATTTACCTTAATAGATATTGCGGTGTATCAATATTTGTTAAAATAGTATATAAATTGGAATTTGTGTGTGAGAATACAAAACACTTATAAGGAGGAGAAAAAAATGAGTAAAAACGATTGGGGATTGACAGAAGATGAAATGGATCGATTGGATGATGCGGTTAACGATGGAATCATACCAAGAAGTGAAGTGATGGCTAATATTGACAACTTTAAGAATGGACTTATATCAGTGGATGAATTGATCGGTATATGGTCAAATGATGATGACGATGATGAATATTAATCCCTAAATTGTTAAGACAATAGCACAAAGTGTTTGTCTGAGTAAAAGAAGACAGAGAACTTAAGTATACACGGGCAATTAATAAAGCATAAATTCCAATTTATCCTTAGTTAATTCGTAGTTTTCTTGTATTATGATATAGTATCCTCTTTTAACTTTAAAAACAAGTTTGGAAACAATGTACTTCAACTATAGGGTGCATTAACACAATAAAAAATAAGATTAATGAACCTAAAATATGCAAGTTTTTATGCACGACTTGCGTATTTTGGGTCTTTTTACATTCAAAAAAGATAATGCCGTTTATAACATTCTTTAATTACCAAATGCAGGCAGAAGCCGCAGGATGCGTTACTTCAGTTATCAATAGAATCATAGTGGAAGAATCCAGTCATTACATTCATCATGATCAACCAAGATTGGGATTGATAGCGTAATGGAAATAGTGGAGAAAATAAGATAAGAATTTTGATTTAAATCCATTTTTGTATAAGATAGGTAATACAATTAGCTTTTATAATTAAAATCAATTGGAGGTGATACGATGCCTGACAAGTTTGCGCCAGAAGTCCGTAGCAGGATTATGGGTTCCATTCGGTCGACAACCAAGCTTGAAGAAATTGTTTGCAAATCATTATGGCATCGTGGACTTCGATTTAGAAGGAATGTTAGAGGCTTATTGGGGACGCCTGATATTGCCATTAAAAAATACAAAGTGGTCATTTTCCTAGACTCCTGTTTTTGGCACTATTGCCCCAAGCACGGGCGGCTGCCGAAATCGAATGTTGATTTTTGGCAAAGGAAATTATACCGGAACGTAAAAAGGGACTATATCGTCAATAGCTTCTATTTTGAAAAGGGGTGGAACATTATGAGGATTTGGGAGCACCAGGTTAAGGAGGACTTTGATAACGTAATAGATAGCATATTAAAATTCGTCGAAAGCGCTAAGAAAAAGATAAACTAGCATCATTCATTCCGTAACCAAAAATAAATAGTCTTCCCAAATGAGAAGACTACAATAATGACATGACTTCCTTAAAAACTGCGGAAGGTTGTTGGGTTAACATATTTAAATTCAAAGGACGCTCTTGTTCACCTTTCTTAATGAGCAGCTTTTCTTCTCCCTTATTTAAAAAAATCTCAATATCCTTAAATGAAAACTGTTCAATAGCTGATGCCTTATCAAGGATTGGGCCATCAAGTTGGATAGAGATCCTATCCGAAAGGCGTCTAAGGGTATTCCATAGAGCCGTTTCTTGTTTATTTTTCATATAAAGCTCTGGCAATTCCTTTGACTCTTTTAATTGGGTTAATGTGGTCATCATATAAGTGGCAATCCCATATTTAATAGGCTTTATTAAATTTGGTGTCCGCTGCCAAACCTGAACATAAAAACTGATGTTTTCAACGTCCGTTGAAACCCTTTCAATTTTTCCATATTCCGAAATACCATTTGTTTCTCCTGCAGCCTCGGTTCTATATAATGCTACATATTTCGCTTCCTGCCATCCCTTACGCAACTTTGACACCGGAATCTGAAAATAACGATGCTGAATGAAGCGCAAGTAGTCATAGTTATTTGAAACGGTCGCGACCAGTACTTTCTCTACCAAACTAGATTTCCATTCCTCTTTGGTGCCAATCGGTATAATACCTTCCCTCTGGATTTCCTCAGGATTCTTTTCAATTAACCGTTCGATAAATTGCTCTACTAAATCCGTTGCCTGTGGTAAAAACGGCAGTCCACCAATGTTTACTTGATTGATACTCCGATAGAGCGGGTGTTGCTGATACTCATCCTCGCCACCCCAGGGGAATAACACATAAGCACCAAATGTGGTTCGCTCATATGGCCCGTCATTATTCATGGCTACTAAAGAATCCCTATAACGGTGCATCGTGTTAATATCCTCTTCCAGTGGACCCGGGGTTTTATAACGCTCCTTATAAAAACTTCCCTCTTGTGCATAATCAACTCGATACTTGGCATCGAATACATAGTTAAAGTTGTAATCCCTACCCTTTTTAGAAATCGTCAGCATGGTATCGGGCTTTTGAGAAATCGTTGGAAGTCCCCCCTCATACTTTTGAAAGGTCAAGGATATTTTCTCCTTGGTAATGGGATGTTCAAATTTTCTCTCTGCCTTCTTATTTGTATCTAAATTTACGAATAATCCATCCCGATTCACTTTAATAATATCGTTACTTAACATGGTATACTTGCGGCTGAGGATTTGTCCCAATTTCAAGAAGGTCCAATATTCATACAAGGTTGCGACATCCTTTACCGACATTTGATAAAAATTAGACTGGAGCATCAATCCCTTAGAGACTGTCAAATAAATTTGAAATGCATCACGATAACCAGGTGCCATTTGCATGACCAGGCTCATCACCGAACGGTCTAGCCGACCAATATTCCGCCAAAAAGGGTTCTTCTCTTTGGAATGAATAGTTTTCTTCATCGCATTTAAGTGCTCGATTAATTCCGGATCAGGATCTATCTTCAACCGTTTATTTGGATTTTCGAGTGCATTTATTAAATCCTCAACCTTTGCTTTAAGTCGCTCCATCATCCATTTAACATAACGGGTCTCCAACGTATCATATAAAAGCTCTTTCTTAATCCGTAGACCCTCACGTGGCATTAACGTCCTGCCATGAATAGGAATCCCCCGATTTACATCTACAAACTTATTGTTTTTTTGAAGGTACTTTCGGGTATAGGAATCACTTTTTCCAAGCTGGTCCCCGCGGACCTTTACATAAGTCGTCTCCAATTTATGATGCGGCTGCTGCTCAATTCGATTAATAGCCTGGATGAATTGTTGGAAGTGCTTTGTGATTAATCGATAAAATTCCGCCCTGCTTGGATTGCCTTCGAGCTTAATTTTTGCGCCTAAATAGGTTTTCCGAATAAAGTGGAACGCCAGGTTATAAATTTCGTCATTCACTTCTTCAAGCAATTTCCGATAATCGTTCCGATAATCCAATTTGGCTGGGAAAATTTCTAGCGTTACCTTAAGAAGCGTCTTACCTTCCTGGCGGATTTCAAACGCGGAATAGCCCACTTCATTTTGAAATTGGAGATTGCCCATTAATACTGGAAGTCCAGCCATATCCGTTATGTAAATGGCCTTTCGAAAAAGCGGGTACTCATGATAAAACTCCAGTTGCTGTTTTTGCTTTGGAATCACAACTAGTACATAATTCCCGTTCTCAAAGAAAATAGGTCGGACATTTTCCTCAGTTGTTAGCTCCCCTTTTTCAATATCGTAGACCTGAATGGTTTCTACAGTATGTCCTTTAGCAGAAAACTTCATTACATCATGGTAATCCATTTTACGATACTGTTTAAGTCCCTCATAGCGATGATGAAATGGTTTTCCCTTTATGACCAATGAAAAGTCAGTAGCCTCAATTTTGACTAACTCAACATCATCACGAGATCCAGAAAGAAGTGAAACCATCTGAACTTAACCTCCTCAACATCTCTACTGCCTTGGCTGCGCTTTTTGGATATTTAGCTTGGTGAATTTCATCAACATAATTATCTCGACCATCCTCATAATCCTTACCTGTAAACAACTCGTATAAATTACTTAACAGCTTTTCCACTCGTGGGTCACTTCCTGCAATTCGTGGTAGGATTTTTTGTAGAATGCAATGGTCAAATGCTTTTTCAAAATCCATAAAATCACTGACGTCGTTATATTTCATATAGAAACAGATTTCATCACGGACACGATAACCCACATGGGCATTGATTGGCTGCAAAAACTTATTGATGGTATCTAATTCATCTGTTACTTTTTCAACAAGGTCTTTATTTGATCTATACATATCCTTTAAATGCAGATAATCTGCCCGAAATTTATCATTTTCAATAACAGCAGGCATTACCTCTTCCTTATCTTCAAGAAAGGATAGATTCTTTAAGTCGACTCTGTTAAACTCAATTGTATTTGCCCGGTCCAAGACCTTTTTGCTAAATGGATGAGTCGTTTCATCTATATTAACCGTCCCAATGATGTAAAGATTTGTTGGAAGCTTAATGTTACGTCCAGCGATTTCCTTTGTTAAGATTGTGGACGTAACAATTTTTTCTCCTTCCCGTCTCCTGCTTTCCATTACACTTAAAATATCACTAAAATAGTGTTCAACTCGGGCAAGATTCATTTCGTCAAGCAGGACAAAGTATGGAAAATCGGGATTCTTTTCTGCCTTTTCAATAACCTTAGCAAATGGCCCTGGCTTAAAATCACCTTTAATATCGACATATCCAAGTAAATCTGAACTGTCATTCCAGTCGGGTCGAACCGGAATTAACACAAATTGTCCATTCTCCTCCGTTGCTCCTACAGCCTCGGCAAACCACTGAACAATTTTTGTTTTTCCTGTACCAGATATGCCGGAAAGAATGACAAATGGTTTCGTTTTAACTGATAAAAAAAGATTGATGACTTCCTCCATTGAATAATAAAAGCCTTTTGATTGTATGTACGTATGAATGTGTTCGACTACTTCTTTTTGAGAATACATCCGAATTGGTTCTTTAATTTTAATTAGAGGCGGATTATCAATGAAACTCTTTGTAAAATCGAATCCAGCAGGAGTGATTTCAAAAATAGTGGACGAACTCATTACTGGATTACCAATCAAGCCAACTTCCTCTTTAAAATTAGATCCGGTATAAAAGACCGGCTTATCAAGTGCCTTTGTCCAGTCCACTCCTATTCTCTGCCGCCAAAAAGCCCCTGTTGCATGTATATATTTATTTGGATCATCTTCATCAAAAAATGCTTTCGTCACTTTACCATACCCTAAAAAACCTTTATTACCTGAATAAGCGACAATATAATCGCCTACAGAAATTTGCTTAATTAAATTAATATGTCGTGTTACTGCTGAACTGTTTTCTCTGCCATACTCATATTGCATTGCAGCCACGTCTAATTCCTTCGAACGATTCCAAACTAATGGTTCAACCGCGTAATATACATTGAAGAGCCAGTATTTTGTTTTCGGTTTGTCTCCTCCAGATAAGCTAGTAACGTCTATTGTGCCCTTCTCCTTTAGCGGGGTATACTTTCCTGTACCAATCCACTCCTGCCAAGCGTCAGGAGCATTTTCCGTAAATGGATTTCCTTTGCGGAGGTCTTCAATCCATTCCCTTTTTATTGTTTTTGAATCTAAAATGGTGAAAATTGCTTCGTAATTTTGGATGGTCCCATCATTTCTTTCGTGGGAAATGACTTTTAAAGTATCAGAATCATTCTCTCCTACTGCCCCGGGTACAGCTAAACCGCGAAAGACGACATCCCTTCCTTTTTTCCCTTTGGCAAATACAAAAAATGGAGGCACCTTTTTACGAGTCCCGTTAAGAAATTCATCAAAGGAATGGCGAAGGATTCGATTCCCCTTTTTCGCGGTATCATGTATGTTACGACCCGCTTTCCTATTGTCTCCGTAGTAATAAAACCTACCTGTTTCAATTTCAATTCTGTCCGGCCAATCATCATGTGAAAGATCAGAATATAGAACACAAAATTTTGTATCCACTCCATTACGCGGACCTACCGGTCTAAATCCCCCTTGATTTTCACAACCCATTAATTTCGACAAGGGGTCGTCACCAGCGTTCCCTTTCGTTCCCCCTTGGTACGTGGCCCCTATTATTAAATCGGCTTTCGGTAAGTCAGTAAAAGCAATTGTATATGTACTAGTCATTAATTTAAAAACACCTCTTTGATGTTACTACTAATATGTATTGAACAATTATTACTGCAAAATATTCAACCGTCTTTACCATGCCATCAAAATCATCAACTAATGTAACTGGTATTCCGATGTTAATTTAATAGTTGACCACCCATGTTCTTGCCCACGGCTAAACTTGACTCGAAGGCTAAGGATTTCATAGTCATTGTTCCAAGCTAAAGTATTTTGTATCGGAGATGGCCTTCTTACATAAACATTTATTGTACTATTGATTTTTGAATGTTCCTTGCAATAACTAATATTTTCTTCATAAAAAGTTATGGCCATAATCGCCTTTCCTAGAAGGTTCTCAATTCCCTGCTTTAATTGCTCCTGCGTTGCTTCTTTAAGTTGAGACCCTAGTTCAAGTGCAAGTACCTCTAGACTTTCTTTATGATTTAATTCACCAATTTGGAACCTAGTTTTCACTTCGTTAACAATAGGTTCAAGGCTACCAATCCCAAAATATGTTGGTCCAAGTATAGTTCCTATACCTGGATTTTTTGTTGTAATCTTGTTGGTCTTTTTTGCAAGTGCTTTTAGTGAAACACTTTCGATGACAATTTGTGTTTTTACCTTTAATATTAATTGTAAGTCACCTGTATTCAGAGGATCATCAATATAGCTATCAGGCACTAACTCAACACTATCAATCGTAAAATCACTATATTTCTCATTCAATTTCTCCCGTATAACAGGGACTAATGTAGAAGTCGATTGGTATAGTTTTTCTATTACAGTTGGTTTGACAGCTGAATAGTATTTATCCATTAATACAACACATTCATCAGGTTCAACCTGGGAAACGTCTGGAAACTCTTTTAAAAAATAATAGTAGGTTAAAGCCTCATGACACTTACCGATAGCATTGCTAGCATTAGAGGTTTGAATATACTGATGGTTATTTAACAAGTTAGTCATTTTCTGTATTGTTTTAGTATTTAACAACTCATTTTCGGATTGGTCTCTAAAACTTTCATAACTTGCAGCAAGCTTAATAGATGAATTTGGACTGCTTTCAAACTTAAATCTTAAAGTTAATGCTACCTTGCCGTATTTAATTCCAACTGTACTCTTGCCAATCTTGTAAATTTGTATATCACCAAAATGAGGGGTACCAGGATTAAACTCTGTTACACTAACCTCCCTTTCATCCCTCCCATAACTTGTAATAACATTAAAATCCTCAGACATAAAGAAATCATTATAGGCATTGAAAAATCCTTCACTTTTCTCATTAAAAGAGTCTTTTAACAAATGGAAGCATGCTTCTCGTAAACTATATAAAAAGTCATTTCTAATTGGGTTAATACTTTCCGTGAATTTTGGAAAGTAAATTGAAACCAATCTTTTTAATTCCCTTTTATCTGTTACGTAATGTGTTCCATTATTAATTTCTACCAACTTACTCAAAAATTCCAAATAGTTTCTTTCAAATACCAGATTAAATTTTTCCTGTAACAACTCTGATAAAAAATACTTTTTGAGAAAACTTTTTGCTCCAGGATTCTTAGGTTGGATTCTACCACCTTTTCGAATAATAAATAGGTTTACCGATACAGAACTGCTATCATCCAAATGCAATGTAAGGTCCTTAGCAAGATCAGGATGCTCAGCTTCAAATTTTGAATCGACCATTAAAATATTGGGATAATTCATTGTAATAAATCCAACCGTATCTTTTACAGTATTAGGAAAGTTATCTATAGGATTTCCATTAATGTACAATATTAAAGCCTGATAGACATTTTTCACGTGATCATCGCCTATAAACCTTGGGGACTTTGCCATTATTTTCACCTCTCACTAAATTATACTCCATTCACACCTAGCTGTTAATTACTGGATATAGAAAAAGCTGGCCTTATTTTAAAAGAAATGATAAAATAACATATATAATTTTCTTGGGAGGTATGTAGAAATGAAACTTGAAGAAAGAGGTCGAGCCAAATACCGCCCTTTAAAAGACTATGATAAAGATCTGGTAAAGCAGCTATTACATGAAAAAATAAAAGAAGAAGATAAGTTAATTCAAAATATAGATTCTGATTTTGAGCTTCCTCCCCTTAATGAAAAGAAGGATAAGATTAATGTAATTAGCTTGTTCTCCGGGTGTGGCGGACTCGATTTGGGGGTTGAACTTGCTGGACTGGCTGCGACTATCGGTGAAGAAGAGGCGCTAAAGGCTTTCAAAGACCGAGAATGGTTTAATTCAGTAAGAGAAGAAAGTATTTTTCATACCATTTATTCAAATGACCTTTTTAAAGAGGCAAATGAATCATATAAACTTAATTTCCCAAACTCAGTATTTCAGCAAGAATTAGATATTAGAAAAGTAAAAACTTTTCCTAATGCGGATTTAGTTCTTGGAGGCTTCCCGTGCCCTGGTTTTAGCGAAGCTGGTCCTCGTTTAATTGATGACGAACGTAATTTCTTATACATCCACTATATTCGCTGCCTGATGCAGGCTAAGCCGTTTGCTTTTATTGCTGAAAATGTAAAAGGAATGCTAACACTTGGTAAGGGCGAAGTAATAAATCAAATAGTACAAGATTTTGCTTCTGCAGGTTATAATGTAAAATTCAAATTGGTTAACTCTCGAGATTATGGGGTTCCTCAGTTAAGAGAGAGAGTATTTATTGTTGGAATTCGGGATGATTTGGATTTTGAATATGAACATCCTGAACCTACTCATGGTAAAGGTAAGGAACCATTTGTAACTTTAAAAAATGCTATTGGGGATTTAGAGGACAATCCGGGTGAATATTTTACAGGTGGCTTTTCACCTATATATCTATCCCGTAACCGAAAGAAAAAATGGAGCGAACAAAGCTTTACCATTCAGGCTTCTGGTAGACAAGCGCCATTGCATCCTGGAGGTCCGGAAATGGTAAAAATAGGACCTGATAAATGGGAACTGCCTGGAGATAAGTCGCAACATCGCCGCTTATCTGTAAAAGAAATTGCACGTATTCAAACCTTTCCAGATTGGTTTGAATTTTCTGATGGTGGTAACATGAATGTTCAAGAAAATAATAGGTTGGATAAGAAATATAAACAGATCGGAAATGCAGTCCCAGTTATGTTGGCAAAAGCTATGGCAATGCCTCTAGCTATTTGGGCAAGGGACAATATTGATATTATAAAAAATAAGAAATCAATTTTAATAAAACAATAAAAAATAGACCCACCTTTGTGAACTGCCCCGTAAATGTTAGACACTCTACTAACATTTACGGGGTGTTTTTATGGCCAAATTTACATTCGAAAAGAAATTAGAAATTGTTCAAAGATATTTAAATAATGAGGGAGGTTATAAGTCCCTTGGTAAAAAATATGGAGTTTCGCACAATCTCATCAAAAAATGGGTTCTTCAGTATCAATACAATGGTGAGAAAGGGCTTATTAAAGACTATACAAACTATACAGTTCAGTTTAAACTAGACGTACTTAATTATATGAACGAACATGGGACGTCTCTGTATGAAACAGCTGCCATATTCAAAATTAAAGCACCTAGCACTATTTTGGATTGGAAGCTGAAACTTGAAGCAGAAGGATTAGATGCCCTTAAATCAAAGAAAAAGGGGCGTCCATCCATGAAAAAAGAGACAAAGAAATCTCCTCAACCGGTAGAGGGATCATTAGAAGCCTTACAGGCAGAAAACGAACGTTTACGAATGGAGAATGCCTACTTAAAAAAGTTGAATGCTTTAGTTCAAATGCAAGAAAAATTACAAACAAAATCAAAGCGCAAGTAATTTTTGAACTAAAGGATCAGTATGAGGTTGTGGATTTAGTTGAAGTCGCTGACATTCCACGCAGTACGTATTATTATTGGGAAAAACGTTTAAATCACCCTGATAAATATGAGAAAGTAAAAGAAGCCATCAACGAGATCTATGATGAACATAAGGGTCGTTATGGGTATCGTCGTATCACGAAAGAGCTAGAAAAAAGAGGGTTCCAGCACGATCCCAAAACCATTAATCGGTTAATGAATGAAATCGGTTTGAAATGCTTGGTACGCATGAAGAAGTACCGTTCTTATAAAGTAAATGTAGGAAAAATCGCTCCGAACATCTTAAATCGCGATTTCTCTGCCGAGAAAATGAATCAAAAATGGGTGACTGACGTTACGGAATTCCACCTATTTGGTGAAAAACGTTACCTTTCTCCAGTACTAGATTTGTGTAATGGCGAAATCATTGCGTATACCGTCATGAAACGTCCTGTTTATAAATTAGTAGGAGATATGTTAGACCAAGCGATAAAACGACTTCAGCCAGGAGACCAAGTGACTCTTCATTCAGATCAAGGTTGGCATTACCAAATGAAACAGTATCAAAAGACACTAGAACAGCACCAAATTACACAGAGTATGTTCCAAAAGGGTAACTGTTTGGATAATGCAGTCATGGAAAATTTCTTTGGCCTATTAAAGTCTGAACTCCTTTATCTACAAGAATTTGACAGTATGGAGCTTTTTGAACGAGAATTAGCCGACTATATTTACTATTACAATCACAAACGAATAAAGACAAAATTAAAAGACTTAAGTCCAGTGGAATACCGAACTCAAGTCTTAAAAGCTGCATAATGATATTTGTCTAACTTTATTGCGTCAGATCATTGAGGTCTATTTTTTATATTCTTTCCTTTTTTAATAATATCCAATTCAATCCATTCTAGATAACACTATCCATCCGAACGAATTAGAACATTACACTACATAAAAGGCGCGCAAACGTTTACTCCGCAAAAAGCTCTTTTTAATATTAGAGCTCTTTATTTATAAAATACCAGTTAGTTATAGGGTCAAATATCTCTTTTATAAAAGGAACAGGTGTTTCAGATTGCAAATATTTCAGTAATTGGGGAGGCAAACTTATATCATACCAATCTGGGAAAGTATAGATTTGTTTAAATTCATCTATTGAGAGATTTATTAAATCTTTATTATCTTTAGTGAATTCCAGACTTTTGTTAGTGGGTGTACTGTTTGGCTGAAATAGGTATTTGTAAACCTTTTTTAATAATTCATTTAACTTCTCTGGTATACTTTTGTTAAAATTAACCGTATCCCAAGACTTAATACTGATTGACGGATGTGGAAATTCATAATTAAATTTAAGATCTTTTCTTACCCCTATAATTATAAGTGTCTCCCCTGATAAAGGAACTCCGTACTCATTATAATTACAAACTTTATACTTTACTTTATAATCATATAATAGTAAATCTGTAAAATACTTAAGATGTTCTCCGTTATTAGCGTCTAAAAACCATTTAGCAGTTTTAAGAACAAAAACCTCAGGTAAAAGTTTAGAAAATAAACTAGTATATTCCTTAATTTTTTCTTTAAATAATTTACCATTACCAGCCAAAGTAAATGGTAATAATATTTTCCCAATCAAAATCTGTCCATCAGGTATGCTTTCAAAATCTATTACCTTTTTAAAATCTTTAAAAATACTATCAGGAAGATTATTAGAATATATATTACCTAAAAGCCCCTTCTTTTCTAAACTATATTTTATATTGAAAATATTATTTTCACTTTCATGTAAAAAACGAGCTTTATTATTATAAATCTCCATTAAATTTTTTTCTCTCTTATTATTTGAAAGTCCTGAAAGCATTATTCCCAAATCCATACCACCTAAACCGGGAAATAAACTTACCACTTGAACTTTATGAGTTAGTTCCATTTTCTTAACCAAGGTTACATTCTCTGATACTTCCTTCACTTTCTCAACCACTTTTTTTGGCCTTTTTTCCCTTCTTGGTATAACAATATTATAGTTTTCTTCAAGTTCATCTAATACATTATTATGGTTTATAATTGTTGGTTCTACTTCAACGAACTCCCCTAATCTAAACAATTCCTGATAGTCTTCAATTATGGTAGGTTCTTTAAGTTTTCTATAGGGTTGGAACTTTGTATAGGTATTTTTGGGTCTGTCATCAGAATTTGTAATTGGATAAACAGGTCTAAAAATAACACAGAATTCTTTCCCTAATTCATCAATAACATTTTTTTCAATAGGTTTTAAGTTACAAATTAATTCATTTATGCTTCGTGGAAGTTCTGATGATATATATAAACAATTTGAAACATTTTCCCCTTTTCCATATCCTGCAATTATCTTATAAATATCTTTATAATCAAAAACTTCAATAAAATCTTTTTTTGTTTGTCCAGACCTTTTCCCAAAAGAAATACTCACTCCTACAAAAGGTCCTTTTAATTTTGGGTTTAACATCCATTCATTGGCCCATTTGGTAGTTATTTTTGTTAGTTTATAAAATGTTTCAATCCCAAACTCATGTATTATTCTTTCATGGCCATACCAATTTCCAAAAAAATCAGCATTCTGCAGTTTTGCAGAGATTTTTAACGCAGGAGCATTTTCTAATGAAATCAGAACATCAGTCTTATTTTTGCTACTTTTATTTCCAATTCTTTCCGAGTATAGTATTCTATTCCTTGGTTTCACTCCCATTTCAAGCAACCAATCTGGAAGTTTTTCAGGTAAATTTGTTTCTTCCTCAACAACCTTAGTAATCATAATCTCTAATAGATCAGAGTCTTTGGACATTATATACCTCCATACAAGCACATTTTAAATTTACATCTAATAAATACTCACTAACCCTATATTATCAGCTGTATAGTGTTATTCTGATATAAAGTTTTTGGAAAGTGATTATTTTATTAAAAACATTTTAGTTTACTTATTGAAAACTATCTTTATAACACAAAAAGTGGCATAGGGTACCATTTTGGGAACCCTATGCCATATATATTTTTATTTTTTAAATTAAACTGTTTATTCTTTATATTCCTTATTATCATCAGGAAGATTAGCACCATTACATCCTGGTGGTCTAGAAATGGTTATGTTGAATTATTTTTCCTTCTAAAATTACTTTGGAAACCAACTTTTTTTAATTTGAATCTATAGAGCTAAATAAATTTCTATGCAATTATACTCATTTGTAAATAAATGGTTTACAATAGTAATTATCACACCTATTAAATCATTATTTAAACACGAAGGAGGAAAATTCTTTGGTAAAGCAATTGAAGAGGTACGAAAAGAGAGATAAATATTTCATATTGCGGGTTCCTGTTATTCAAACAACAGTAATGTATGACCCCCATAGGCTAAAAGAATACTTATCTGCCGGTAATGATTTTCCAACACCTGAAACATGGCCTCATACTATGTTGTATACAGCATTTATTTCTGCTAATGATTTATTTGTTGGAAAAGACATTTTAATGCCAATGAAAAGGAACCCAAGAAACCAAAACCTAAAGTCATCAGTATCTAATAATATAGCAAACGCATTAATTAATAATGAATTAGACAATTTAGATGAAAAAAAGCAATTAGCAGGCTACCCATTAAGTGAAAGCTTTTATATCAATAATAGGGGAATTGCAGTTGTTGCTGATATCGTAAATACATTAACAAACGTATCCTTTGCAGGGGAAAACGGAACAATTTACCCTACCGTATTAGAGATATTTATGGATGAAGAAGAAGGCGGAAACATTGATGGAGGGCACACTTATAAAATAATTCTTGAACAAGCTGAAAAAATGCTGAAAAAGGAAAAAAAGTTAAATTCCTATGTAAGGCTTGAAATAAACGTAAATCTCAGAAATGTAACAAACTTTGCTGCAGCCAGAAACACAAATGCAGCAGTCAAAGAAGCATCAATCATGAATTCAAGAGGAGAATTTGATACAATAAAGATTTTATTAAGTGACCTACCATTTTATAATCGAATTGCTTACAGACAAAATGATAAAGGAATTCCAATAGAAAATATTGTGGAATACATTGAACTTTTTAATCTAAAAAAGTCACCCCTTTACGAGTCGGAAGATAAGATTATACCTTCCCCCTCTATCCCTAAGCAAAAATGGGGGTCAAGCAAAAGAGAAATCCTTAAATTTTACAGTGAGGAAATAAATAGTGCGATTGTTGAAGAACGACCATCCGAGTATGATTTAATGGCTCCAATCATTAATGATATTTTCTGGTTATATACTCATATTGAAAAAAACCTTCATAATATTTATAACCAATTTGCAAATGGAAAAAAGAGTGCGAATTTCGCAGCCTTAGCCTATGTCACTAGAAATGAAACAAGCCAAAAAGAATTAGCAACCGGAAAAAAGTATCGTCAATTAACAACCTATGGTGATGGTGAACCTAAAGAAGATAATGCAATGCCTTATGTAATTGATAAGGGTTTAGTAGTACCAATTGCAGGTATGTTCCGAATGCTTCTAGATAAGGATGAGGAGGGAAACTACAAATGGATTACAGGAGTAGATATTCACCAGCATGCCGATCAGATTATTGGTTTTGTTATTGAAGAGGCAATGAAATCAGTTGCAGAACAAGGACCAGATAACTATGCAAAAGATAAAATGACCTGGAGAAATAATCTATTAATGATGAGCCAGTATAGAATGCAAATTCTTGCAAAAGGTGCAGCCTCATTATGAGTTTAACTTCACCGTATGACAAGATTGCTTATCATATAACCAATTTATTGGCATTACAAAACATAGCCGAAAATGAATTATATGAAAACATTTTGACCGCTTTTAATATTTCTGAGGATTTAATTGAGGATATACTATTCCAATTAAAGAAGTTGAACCTTATTTTTAGTCAAGACAATCTATGGGCACTGACCGATGAATGCAAGTCTTTATTTGGCACAAATGACCAAAGGGTATATACATTAATTAGTTCCTTTCAATTTAACGATATACCCTTTGTTTCAAAAGATGAGGAACCCACAATTACCGTTGAGAAGGAAAATCCAGCTAATCCAATAGAACGTCTAAGAATAGAGGTTCAAACCAAAATAAATGAATATTATCAAGCATTACGACAACGGCTAAAAGATATCCTTTTTAAAATGAACGAATATCGATTAGAGGAAGTTGTGATAGAGTTACTTGTAAAATCTGGTGAAGGTAAATATGGAATATCTACGAAAAAAAGTAATGACGGCGGAATAGACGGGTTTATTTACAGATCCCATTTAAAGCAAGGTCCCATGCTTGTCCAAACAAAGAGATATTCTGAAAATATTTATGTAAATAAAAATGAAATTCATGAATTTCTTTCGGTATGTAATAGCATGGGCGCTAAATCGGGTTATTTTGTTACAACTTCATATTTTGCCGATACCGCTATTAGTGTAGCAAGATTAGATATTTGTTTAGTTGATGGTGACCAGCTTGTTGACTTATTTCTACAAACCAAAGTTGGTATGTTTACTAAAGACGGACAATTAGATTCAATTAATGAAGAATATTTTAATAGACCACCACTTCCAAGTGGAGTACTCTATGAAATAAAGATTTAAATTAAACAAGATTACTTAAACTAACTGTCCTTTATTAAGTTAGACTTTAATAATAAAAGGAGTGCCAGTTCACCTCCGGATAGTGGAGTCAAGAAATCCAAAAATTGCGGGTAGCGACTGGCACTTTCCTCCAAATTTCTATTCATTAATGCCGAATATAGGTTTTACCTGATCCGGTTGCGGGAATGACCAGAGTCTTTTTCTCTCCAAAGCTTCTAAGTCTCGACAAATTCTCAGTAGCATGCTTTTGCATTCTGTTGAGAACAATATATAGGTTTACTTTCATAAATCATTTAGTTTGTTCTTTGAGTCTGCTTAAAGCTCGCCAAAGATTCTTCATAGCGATTAATAAAATACTGGTCAGCGCACTATATTCCAGAGATAATCGTATTCCTTCAAGACATCTTGAATAAACCGACCATTTTCTTTCGTAATGATCTTAAATAAACTCTTCTACGATTATTTCTTCCAGAAAAAATCCACATTCAACTGTAGTATGGTATGGGTTGAATAAAATTATCGACGTAATGATGTAGACGTGTTTACCTCACCTATCAATAATAAAAAAACAAAAGGCACTTATTCATGGGGTTTTACCTAATATAATTGTTCCTTTAAGTATATCCTCTTTTGTAATAAAGTTTATCCTATGGTTAGCCGTTTTATCGCACGTTGGACAATGCACATCCCAGTTATCTTCAACCTGTAAATTAAAATTAAAGGCTGGGTATTTAAACAGAGGTCTTGGATATCTGTAATTTCTCCCCTGAATTATTTTATTTCTTAATCCTCTGTTATTATATGAACAAGAACTACAAAAATTAGCAACCCAAATTTCATCACATTCTTCACAAATATATGTTGTTTTCCATCTTAGTTTATTTCCATAAGGGTCTTTTTCTTCCCTAATACCATCTATTTTTTTCCCACATTTAGGACAGCAATATTCAAAATTACTACTTTCGTGCAACAGTCTCTTTAAGTAAATTCCCAAATTCGTACTTTTATTAGGTGTAAAATAAAAATGAGCTAACCAATGTTGCAGACGATTTGGATTAACCGATGGATGCTTTACATTCCAGTTTACTGAATTAACATCTGTATGTACTAAAGTAGCAGAATTTAGAAATACTCTTGGATTATTCACAAATAGTTCATTTAAATATCTTGTTCCTGAACGTTCTAAATCTTTTAGTACTTTCTGTTCACTTTTTTTCATCATACTATAACTTTTATATTTTGCATCTAATGTATGCATGTACCAATTTTTATTAGAATGGTTAAGGAATCCAATAACAAAATCTGGTCTATATCCTGTTTCACTAAAAGTGAAGTCATAATAAAGCGCAATATCAAATGGTCTGTTTTTTAATTTAAACTGTTTCTTATAACCGCTAATAGTCTTTTGATTTAGGAACTTTTCTTGCACATCTTGGATAAATTCATAGGGGTTTACGCCCCACTGACTTAGTTGCTCAATGATTTTTAATAAAATCCATATTTCATAAAGTGTTGGTGACTTTAACATTGACTGAATAAAGATACGAAACGTGTCCATTAAAACAGGTGATAGATCCTCATATTCAATATAAATAGAATAGATTTCACTATAAAGAGGATGCATTCTAAAAAGATGGGTTTCTTCTAATATTTGAGATTCAAATTGTAATAAAGACTGATTCATTAGATCATCAATTTTTATATTCATTTTTTCCCAAACAGCGATTCTATGTTTTAACTTCTCACAGTCAGACTTCACGATTTCTATAAGCTTACGAAAGTTTGATTGTAGGGAAGTGAACTGCTCCATCTGTTCAACTTCCTCTAATTGTTGAAGCTCATTCTGTAGCGATCTCAAATATTTTTGTTCAGCTGTTAACTCCATATTAATTCGCTGCTGAAATTCTTCTACCATAAACCGGATCATTCGGTGCTCTTTTATATCCATAGTCTTTTCACTTATTGACGCAGTGACTTTTCCTTTTTGTTTGAGTTCATTCTCAATAATAATAGAAGGAGTCCACCTTTTTACTTGATGCAGACTTATTTTCTTTTCCAATTGAATCAATTCTTGTTCGGGCATCTTTGAAATTTCATTAAAGCAATCTAAAAATTGACTAAGGAGTTCTTGAAATTGTTGTTGTGGATAAAAAGGCAATTGTATCCTTCTTAAATAATTTTCCTCATTATAATCGGATTTGGTAAGATCATATGAAAACACTTCAAATAGGCGTCTAACTTCTTGCTGCATTTGTTGATATTCTTCAATAGGCATGGTTCCGGGAGTAATATTTACTGTTACTTTCTTTATCTCATTCTTATATTCATCATAGGCGACAACGTCAAAGCTGCCACCTGCATTTATACCAAAAATACTATCAGTTGTTTGGATAAAACCATCTTCTATCCACTCTTTTCGCCCATGATACCAAATATTAGATTGGTCATCTAATATTAATCGGGCAACTTCTGCATCAAACTGTTTAACAATAACTCGATTTGCCCCTTCCATCGCCACACCGATTTGGGTCATTCTTTTCCTAATCTTGTTATATTCACAAGTAAAGTACTCTTTGCCGTCAAACTGAAGTTCATCATAGATTGCTAATCCATTTTTTTCGATAATTATGTCAAAAAGTTTCAACTTAACCATCACCTACCAAAACTTGACTGTATGTTTGGTATTTAACATACTTTCGAATTTTTCATGAGATAGTGGGTAAGATGATAATTTTTGTAGCACACTCCCTGAAATTCTTTCGAACTCCATTTTTTTAATTTCAATCCTAGGTAGAATTTTCCCTAAAATGATATAGTCTATTATCTCATTTATTTCTTGCTCATTTTTAGCAAATGTTAAGAAATGACGAATATGCTTATAACCACGACTATTTAAGGATGCATTAGGATATTCTTCGAATAACTGGGAAATTTCTTGGATATTTTCAACTGCATCACCAACACTTGGCTCATCTAGAATGGATAACTTAAACTTTTCATAGTCCATTTCAACTTTTCCAGTTAATAATTGAAGTTTTTCTTTAATCTCTTCTTTTTCTTGAGGCTTTAAATGATTAATTTCAATAATAAAACTTCTATCAATTACTTTCGGACTGATAGGTTTTACAGTATGATCCATATTTAGGGTTCCAATAAAACGAACATTTTCTGGTATTTTAAATATAGGTGGATATAGTTTTATTAATTCCTCAGCACTTTTTTGTTGTTCAATTGTTGCATTATCATTGTTTAAGGTATGTCTCGCAATTTCCCAATACCTTCTCGGATACAAACGAACCGATGGCGTTTTTTCTTCACGTGCGCTTAATATTTCTGAAAAATAGTATTCAATATGAGCTAAGTTCATTTCATCTAAACAAATCAGAAATAGTTTTGATTTATTTTCCTCCATTGCAGCTTCTGCCATAGCCTCCATAAAAGGCGTAGGAACGAAAGCTTTATCCGTTGGATGGAAGTAGCCAAGTAAATCTTGTGCATCAGTCCAGCTAGATTGCACTGGAATCATACGAACTTCCACATTTTCAACTGCTCTTCCGAAAGCTTGAACTATACTTGACTTACCTGTTCCTGATGGGCCAGCTAATAAAGTTAAAATATTTGCCTGCAAAGAATAGACAAAACTCTTTATTAGTCCTTCCTTATATATTAATTGTTGCTCATCGTTATGAAAAAGCAATGATTGTATATTGGAGATAAATTGTTCTGGTAGATATTCAATCTTTTCGAAAGTATCTGCAATTAATCTTGTATCCTCTTCTATACTAATCATATCATCTATTCTTTTTAATATTTTATGCCATTCCTTACGCTTCCCTTCCAATTCTTTTTCTTCTCTTAGTAATGCTTCACTTTTTTCCTTAATGAGATCTCTATTTTTTTGCAGCTTATCCACTTCATCTAATAATATTCGGCTTATTTCATTACCTGTATCTAGCAATTTTTTTGTTATTATAGCTTTGATTTTTTCATCATCTTTATTTTCTATTCCAAAGACTTCATATGCTTGTTCAATATATTCACTATCGACATATTCTGAAAGGACTAAATTTAAAGTTTGGGGAATTATTTCTGCTCCATCAAAATCAACGTACAACAATTTTTGCATATAATGCTCATTTTTAATATCAGTGAAATAAGCTGCTACAATATCCCCTACCTTAATACGGTCCCTATTTTTTAATGTGTCGACTGGGCGTGATAACTCCCATTCAGCTTCTAGAAAAGGATGGGGTAAAGTATCATATCCATCTTTTTTTAAATGAATAGGAATACCAACAATTTGCCTAGCATCTACGCTTATTATTTTCAATAATAATCTACCATTAAGATACTTTTTGAATTCACTGACAAACTTACCGACCAATTCACTGTTTAAGGATCTATTTTGATACGCAACTAACAGTTCATTTTTTAAATCTCCAACACTATTATTAAGCCAAATAAAATACTCTTGCAGTCCATTAACGTCTTCTATTCTTCCGTTATTTATATTGACTTTTACAGAAGTATTTACATTTCTATTAGAAAAATACTCTAAATATTTTTGAATAAAAACAAGCATTCCTTGTTCAATTAACTCATTTTTCAACACATTCACTGATTGTTGTTCATTAAACTCAACCGCACCCTTTAACTTTTGCAAAATATCAATCAGTATTTTAGTTTTATTTGTATCTATGTATGTAAAATACTCTTTGAAGTTCTTTTTTCTTCTATTCTTTGTCCCTGCTTTCATAAAAGCTATTACATTTTCTAGCTCAATAATATCTATATTTTCTTCATCATTAAACAAGAACTTTTGTATACTCTGAAAGGACTTATAAAAACTCATCAATTCCTTATCTTTACTAAGACCATCAATTATTGAAACCATAGAACTTCCTCCAACAATTAGTACTTAATATACTAGTTTATTACTAACATATACTTCCTTTATAAAAAAAATTAATAAAATACTATTCCGAAAAATAAAAATGGTAAAATAGTCCACGAAACTATTTTACCATTTTTTTATGCTTCATTTTCAATTATTAACTCATTTAAATGCTAAGCCATTAGTCATCATTTTACTGAAATATTTATCTTGATATTTCTAACTTTATTTTCAGGTTACTTCAAATCTCCACAGATACATTCGTAATTCTTATAATTTAAAGGTCTTTAACTACTGACACTAAAATATTACCAAAAAAATTCCCCTTAACAATTTTTATTAGTGGAGGAAATCTTAATCTCCATTAGAGTCGGAATAGGACAAATTTTTCAGTGAAACCACTCGCGTCATGCCACCAGTAAGGCGATACCGGCCACCATAGTGGACAGTGTTGTTAAATATATCTTCAAACTAGCCACGCTTTTCATTTTTCTGGATTAAGAAATTTGTAAATCTAGCTCTTAATCCCAAATTCTCACCGCCTTTCATTGCATGTTAAATAGCATGCTATTTAACATGCTAGGTTCTTCTTAACTCCTTTAATTTTTTCATTGCATAAAAGGACTCAACATTTTCATTATGCGAATTAAAACCTGAAGAATAAATTTCAGCTATATGATTGTAAATTTCATGAGTTTCAAGATAATCTTGAACTTTGTTATCTTTTATTTCACCATTCGCTCTTTTCCATTCAGCCTTAAAATATATTCTTAAAAAATCTATAAAAAAATGGATATTCTCTTCTTGCTTGATAAAAGATTCTTCATCATAATTTTTTCCTAAACCGTCAGCTCTATCTGTGATGAGAGTAACCATATAATTAATAAACTCATTATTTCCACTTTTGTCAGGTCCGAAATAAAGAATCAATAATGTTCCTCTTTCTTTCAAAGTATTTATTAAATCAGTTAATTTTTGGTTTTTTACAATTTTTTCAATTCTTTTTTTGTGGTCTGGTTCATTAAAAAAATCTTCAGTTTGAAGCTCTTTAATATGCTTGTTCAAATTATAAAATGATGATATAAAGGAAACACTTAACTTTCTCGCTTCTTGAATCCACTCTATTCTAGAGGTTGCCACTATGTTTCCCTTAAAAGTTTTTTCGTTTAGTTCCCTTTGTAACGCTAGTGATTTTTCACTTACTTGTTCATGCTGCTTAATAGTTTTTTCGTTGTTATTTTTTAAGACTCTAGCATTAATGATTACTCCAGTTAATGAAATAATACTTGCTAAAAATGCTACTCCAGCCGCTATCGAAGCCCACTGGAAGTTACCCTTAACATCATAAAAAATATCCATTGTATCACTCCTCACACCAAATCATACCAAAGATGTAATTATCGGTAAATATCACTAATTAATTCATCCATACCGTTTTATTTATATCATCCATAATCACATGGTTTCTTTACGAGCAACTAAAGAAGCATCAATTCCATCAACTCTTTTCTTTGATTGACGTTTTGACACCCCTTAACCCCATTCTTATTTCAAGAAAATGGAAGTAACTTTTTATGTATTTTGTTACATAAAATTTTCTTGAATTCTTTTTTCTAGAAATATATCGCTAACATAAAGCTTAGACAACATGGCCAAATCCCACCGTACTTCCACCGACAAAGAACTTATTCGCTGGGACCATGATTATGCTAAAATCATAGATAGAGATAATTATTTATGTGTCGAAATTATTCTCTTTCAGTTTCCTTTGAAACTTTTTATTCGAGACACTATAATAAGAGTTGCAACACGAAGGTCTTTTGGTGGTGGCATCCCTGTCTTTAGGAATGGAGGTGGGGGAACGAGTATACAATTACTTGATCTATTAAGCTTAGTTTCGGATGTAACATGTATAGTTAGAGATTTTTCTGAGTTTGCACCATCAGATACACCGGTTAATTTAGGAATTGTGTTAGTTGGCCTTGTAAAGCCAAAAAAAGAAGTATCTAATACTGGGGAGTTTTAGATACCTTCTTTAAAGATTATTTCTGTTTATTTTTAGCTTTAACCATTAACAGTGAAGCCGGCGCAAAAGCGAATGCCATCTGTTTGTGTATCGCAGAAACCGCCAAAAGTAACGGCGTTGATTTCTATGAATATATAAAGAAACTTTTGAAAGAACTACCGAATCTCAAAATCCATCAAAACCCTGAATTTTAGAGCAATACATGCCCTGGTCAAAAATAACCCAGGCAGAATGAAGTAAATAAATGAAATAAGCCGTATTTTTGATTAAAAAAATCAGGATTTACGGCTATTTGTAATTCGCACCGGAAAGGTGCGCTTATTTTTTATAGTTCGGGCTTACGTTCCAACTACTTAAACAATTTTCAATCATCTTTTTATTATTGTATTACTTTTAAGTCTACAAAAAGTCGATAAGTATTATATAAAACAGAAAGGACCATCAATATATTGACAGCCCTCTTCCTCGACTATTTAGTTAGAATTATTTTACTACAAGTCTTTGATATCGAATTATTTCTTGTTTAAGATTATTATAATTTTGCTCGATACTATCCCTTTTTGTTTTAAAAATCTTATTATACTGAGGCATTGCAGAATACTTATCAAATCTTTCCTTATATATCTTTATCTTCTCGAATGCTCCTCCGGTCCTAATAAGACACTCAATTCTAATTAGTAAAGATTCCAAAGTAAACACAAATAGCTGTATATTATCAGATTCAAAATATTCTTCATAATTATCCAGTAATTTAAGTGCTTCTAACGGTTCATCCTTTTTGAAATACCTAGAGGAATATAGCATAAATTGACCTTTTAATGAACTAGAAATTTTTGTAGGGTAATTTCTGAGTATATCCCTACACTGATTTATATAAGCTAAACATTCTGTTGTTCTGTTCCCTGAAAGGTCACCTACTTGTTTAATTAATGAATTAAACCTTTGGGAGATTAATTCAGGATCTCCTGAAGTAAACTTATTAACCTTTTCGTATTCTTTTAAATTAGTTAAGAGATAGCAAGCGCTCTTTTTAATAGAGATATTTACATCTCCCCTTAGCAAAATTGGAACTCTTTTTTCTAACTGTTCATAATACTTTAATAGGTCTCTTTGCCGTAGTTTATTTATTTTTCCACTTAATATTTTTGTATTTATATCTAATAAAGCCCTTAATAATAAAGTAATTATTCTTTCTTGTTTACCTTTTTCTCGTTGATCTTTTAACTCTTTTTGCACCTTTTCTAATAATGAAAAATTATTAATAATTTCGGTGTCATTGGAAAAACTATAAATCTTTATTAATTTATCCAAATTAGGTTCACAAAAGAAAGCCTTAATTAAATACATTTTATCGCCTTGTTTTTTATATAAAGAAAGATAAAGTTCTGATAGTAATTTTCCTAAAGAAACTTCTTCGTGAAATTGTAATTCATTAATATGGTTCTTGAGCTCCTCCAACTTAGAGTACCATTCAGAATCCCTTAATTTAAAAACATTAAAAACTTCTGATGAAAAATTTCCATCTAAATACTGAATAAATAATTCATTTACATAATATCTGTCTGAAGATGGTATTGGCTGCAAGAATCCAATATTAGTTAAAATTTGAGATCTTAAATTTTGTTCGCCTAACTTTTTTAGCCCTACTTCATCCCTTAAATAAGTAAGGACCTCTTCATTAATTTCGGAAATATTAGCTTCAGAACAGATATAGCACAAAATTGATAAGAACATCTGTGTCTCTACTGTCATACTCTCTATCGTATTCTCAAAACAGAATACTAAAAACTCTTCAAGTTGATCATGGAGCTGTCTAGATTCAGATGTATACTTTGTATCATATTCTACTCTTAAATCTAATAATCTCTTTCTAGTCGATTTTAATGTATTACAAAATGCTATTATTAATCCAGGATTACCACTAGTATATCTTTGTATCCAATCCCAATCTTCCTCTATAATTTTCTTTTCACTTATTAATTCCTTTGTTAGGTAACTGTTCATTAGATCCTTAGTTTTATCTAAATCAAATTGGAATAAAGGAAGTTTTGCTTCCCTGTCTCCTAAACCATAACGGCTAGTTATAATTAATCTTGATGGCTTAGTAAAATTATTTATAAACTTCTGTGCTATCTCAGTAAACTCATGTAAATTACTCTTTACAATCTCCGTCTCTAAATTATCTAGTATTAGTAAAGATTTTGTAGAAAAAATCTCTTGCCATACTAAATCGTGAATTTCGGTATAATCCTTTTCTTTTATCTCAATCTCCATAAAAGAAGCCAATCTATATATTAAATCTTTGTGATTATTTATGGACTTTTCAAACCTCCGAATTGATCCATTTTCAAATATAGTATTTTTAAAACTCATAAAGTAAATTTTATTAAAGGGTTGATCTGGTGAGTATGCATAGTCTTCAATTAATTGAAGTACTAATGCTGTTTTTCCAAGTCCGCCATGCCCAACAATAGAAACTGGAGTTGGTCTAGTTATTTCCAACTTTAAATCCTTCAGCTCTTGTTTTCGTCCAACTAATCTATCGAAATTTTTTCCAATAGGATATTCGATATATACCCTAGGTATACTAAACTCATTAATATCGTTAGATAAAAAGTTATTCCATTTTGTTTCAATAGAATTATCATCTAATGCAGTAATAAATTTATTACTTATTTTAGTTATTTGTTCCATCTCATCGTATGTAATGGCTCTAGAATGCATAATATTATTTCTATGTTTTATAAGCAATGAAATATTTATTGTACTTACATTATTGGATTTTTTTTGTTTAAAAGCCTTACTTTTAATAAAATCAACCAGTTCACCAATATTAGCATATTTTAAAAGAACTCCTAAATCATCTACTTGATCTTCTCCGTTATTTAAAGCTACCTCTTTTAAAATTTCCATCACATTTTTTGCGATATCTTCCTTCTGTGCATAAAACTTAATATATTCCCTCAACAAGTTTTCAAGAAAAAAGATCATTTTATAACCATCAATGTTAACAATCAATTTTTTTGCCTCCCCATAAAAATTAAATAGATTTTACATTTTTCTACATTTTACCACAAAATTCACATTAAATAATATAAGGAGCTAGTATTAATAAGTTAATGCAATCTAGTTTTCAGAATTTACTCCTGAAGATTTTAAAGAAAGACCAATATGGGATTGGTCGATTGATGAAGAGAAAAATGAAGGTTAAGACCAAAACTTTAATTTTTATATAGAAAACAAAAAGATCTGTAGAGGGTGCGCAATACACTTCTTATTAATTGAGACATAACTTGCATCTGAATGCAGAAGAGTTAAATAAGTTGTGTGCGACTCTGTAGAATAATATCCGCCTCTCCCCAGTCGAATGGAATTGGTGTCGAATTGAAAATCAAGTGGTATAAAGACTTCCTAAATTTTTGCCCGCATCTTCGTAAATTTCTCTCACCAACATCTGATTACACCTCATTATTTTAATAATATAGTCCGCGGGCTTCGTTCTTAATGACTGCCCGAAAAGCTATACAAGGACTTGGCTCTGTTCCTTTTGGTCATCAATCGCTCCCGTATACTCGTTTTAATTTACGGCGATGGTTCCAACTTGGCCATTTCAGTTTTTCGAGACAATGATTTCAAGGGAGTGATTCTGAGAATTCTTGTCATAATAGGCTTAGCGGTATAGGAACAAAATGACATCAGCATCCTGCTCCACACTTCCCGATTCCCGAATATCAGACATCATCGGCCGTTTATTGGCCCTTGATTCCACCGAACGATTGAGCTGAGCTAAACAGACGACCGTGCAATCAAAATCCTACGCCATCGTCTTAAGAGATTTGGAAATATCCGTTACTTGTTGGTGGGAATTCCCTCCGTACGATTGACTAGATTGGATCAGTGTTAAGTAATCGATAAACAGGATGGGTTTCTTGCCGGGAAATTGATTCATCAGCTTTCTCGTTTTCGCCCTCATTTCGGCAATCGTTTGTCCAGCCCCATAAGAAAAAGAACCAGTCACCACCCGAACTACGTCGAAAAGAATTCGACAAATTACGGGTTGTAACTGGCACTTTTTAGAATCCCTTTTTAATTATTTCATGCAATTGGTTAATTGCTTCCTCGCTTAGTTGAAGAGTTTGACTTACACCACCTTTATATTTTCTTTCCATAGAACCATATGTATTTATCTGGACATATGTTTTTCCAGCTTCACGTACCACATTATAAGAAGCTTCCACTTCATCATGAACTTTTGCATTTCTACTAATTGGTTCCAGCTTATTTACTAATGCCATACGTTATCCACCTCTTAACAGGTATATTTGTATTAATTATATACCAAAATTAGACAGTAGTGTTTTAGCAATTTATTTGCTAACAGCTGTCAATAATTACGTCTAATGAAATGGTAGCTGCTATTTGAATATTGCTTTCCTTTAATTCCGGGAAAGCTCCCTTCTATAATTCAATTGCTTTATGAATGGTTGAAAACCGTTTTTTCTTTCTTAAGCACAATCACTGTCCTGTTATAACATTAAAGGTACCTGACACCGGTATATTATGCTATTCCACGTTACGGGCAGGCACCCATTATTCAGAATCATACTAGTTAACTATATCTACCTCAACAATAATTCTACATATTTTAGTGCAGCTAGGGACTAACCCCTACTAATTTACACCCTAATTCTTCAGAAATCTTGCTAGCAGAAACTTTTAATTTCTCCATGATAATTTGTTCTTGCTCTTTAGATAAATACATCGAAGGAACGCTGACTCCCAATGCAGCAATCACTTTATTATTGTAATCTAGTATTGGATAGGAGAATCCTTTTGTTTCGGGATATCTTTCGGAATCACTTGTTGAATATCCCTCTCTTTTTATTTTTTCCAATTCCTTTAGTAATTCTTCTTTATCGGTGAGGGTATTAGGTGTAAACTTTTCAAACGTCATTTGGTTTATCACTTTGTACATTTCTTCCTTTTCTAAAAATGCCAATAATAATTTGGGACCGGAACTGGCATATAAAGGACATCTTCTGCCAACCTTACTTACAATTCTTAAATGCTTTCTACTATCAATTTTTTCAATATAAACAGCTTCAAGTCCATCCCTTATGGCTAAGTGAACGGTTTCGTTTATTTCATCATTTAACCTTCTCATATGAGGTAATGATAGTTTCCTAAATTCTAAATTTTCCTGAACATGTGCAGCATAATCTAAAAACTTTAAACCTAATTTGTACCGGACATCGTGTTTGGAATAAATTGTTTTTGATAATAAATGGCACTCTTCAAGAGTTGATATAAAGCGGAAAACAGTTGCTTTCGACATACCGGACATATTTGTTAATTCGGTTAAAGATATTTCAGGCTTCTCTAGAAAGTAGTCCAATAAGGTTAATGCTTTAAGGATGCTATTATTCATGTAAAAAATCATCCCCCTTTCTTGTTGTTGTATAAACTTACTTTAGATGATACCTTCTTCGCGTAAGCTCAAAATATCTTTAGCTGCAAATCCTAAAGACCCTACTATTTCATCCGTATTCTCTCCCAGCAATTGTCCAGCAACCGGACCTGCAAGTGTTCTGGCCAGTTCCAATACTTTAAGATCCTCTAAAGGTAGCACCATTCCACTTCCCCCTTTGTAAATAAATGAGTTAGCTCTTTTGTTTCGCACTGATTTGAATTAATTTTGGGAACAATAGGAATACAGCGATGATGCCGACCACTAATATCGAAGAAATAGCAGCAATTGTTGGTGTTAACTGAGTCGTAAAGTTTTCCCACATCAATATCGGTAGGGTTTTCGTTGATGGACCCGAAAGGAAAATACTTACTACTAATTCATCGAGTGAGATTACAAAAGCAAAGATAAATCCCGCCATGATCGCCGAACGAATAATGGGTAAAGTAATTTTAAAAAAAGCGCCAACTGGTGTGGAGCCCAAACTTTGGGCAGCCAAATTTAAATTTTTATCAACCCCTTTGAGACTTGCAGAAACGGTTATAAATACGAATGGAATGGCCAGCACCGAATGCCCCATCACAAGCCCTAGAATGGAATCGGTAAGTTTGTAGTTTGAAAAGGAAAAAAACAAGGCAATCGCAATAATAATTGCCGGAATTGTCATCGGTGCCATAATCAAATTGATAAATAGTTTCTTTCCCCAAAAGTTCAAATAATTTGCTGCTACAGCTGCCATAACACCCAATATCGTGGATAATATAGCCGTTAAAATGGCTACTGTGAGACTGCGTTGTGTCACATCGAGCCATTGAGGATTATTAAGCAGGACTTCGTACCACCTTGTTGAAAATCCTTCTGGCGGAAATTTAAAGGCGGCCCCGCTATTAAAGGATACTGGAATTAACATTAGAATCGGAGTGACGATAAACAGTAATAGAATGGTAACCAATACTTTGAGCCACATGATTATTTCTCCCCTTTTAAAAATGGAAAAAATCTTGTAGTTAGATAGCCAATGTAAAGAAACAGAAAGGTTGCCACAAGCATTAGAAAGGAAAGCGTGGCAGCCAAATTCCAATTAAACGTTTTGTTAATATTGATTTCAATTAACTGGGCCAGCATCATATTACCTGAACTCCCCAGTAACGCAGGTGTAATAAAATATCCCAGGCTGTTTACAAATACAATGATACAGCCGGATATGACTCCAGGTAAGGACAACGGAAAAAAGACTTCCCAAAACGCCTTGATGGGGCGGGCTCCCAAACTTTCACTGGCTTTTACTAGTTGAAGATCGATTCCCTCCATAACCGGATAAAGATTCAATACCATAAAAGGAAGCAGGATATGGCTCATCCCAATCACGACAGCAGTAAAGTTATATAGTATTTTAATAGGTTCATCAATAATCCCGATGTCCATTAAGAAGTTATTGACCACCCCATATTTTTGTAAGACAACCACCCATGAAAAGGTCCTGGCTAGCAAGCTTATCCATAATGAAATGATGACAATTCCCAAAATTAATCTTTTCCATTTATTCGATCGTAATTTAGTTAATAAATACGCAATGGGATAGCCAATCAACAAGGTGATTCCTGTAACCAGCAAGGCTGTTTTAAGTGTGATCCAGAGTACTTTTAAATAAATCGGCTGTGTAAAAACTTCTTGTAAATATTTCAGAGTAAAACCTTGATCATCATAAAAACTGAATTTTAGGATACCTAAAATTGAAAAATACAGTAAAATGGTTAAATAAAACAGTGGAATGATGACTAGCAGCCATTTCATTCCCGGCATCGACACGACATATTTCGAAAAAGGTACCCGTCTGGGTACCTCCTCATAATACAATTTTTGCACTCATTTACCTCCCTTTATGAATCTTCTGCTTATTATTTGAGCAACCATTCATTAAATCGTTTGTTCATTTCCTCAAAATGCTCAGATAAATATTTAATATCGGATTTTACAATCGTTTTATTTTCAGCCAAACGTTTATAAAGGGCTTTCCGATCTTCTGGTAAGAGATCAATAGCCTTTTCATTTGCAGGGGCATAAGAGATGATCGATGTGTAATCTGCCTGTACCTCAGGAGATGCGGCAAAGTTAATGAATTTCATTGCTAAATCCTTATGTGGTGCTCCCTTAGGAATCATCCAGGCATTGTACCATTCTACTGCTTGGTTATATTCATTCTCGACTGGTAATCCGTCTTTCTTCGCCAGGTCAACGCGTCCACTAAACGCTTGGGCAACCGTTACTTCTTTTGCATCTAATAGCTGCGGTGCCTGTGAAGGCGATTCTATCCAAACACTTACATCTTTTTTAATCGTATCAAGTTTTTTGAATGCCCGGTCCAAATCGAGTGGATACAATTTATCAGGGGCTACACCATCAGCCATAAGTGCCCCTTCAAGAGTTGCCTCGATTCCTTTCCATAGGGCGCGTGGACCAGGGAATTTTTTTGTATCATAAAAATCCGCCCATGATTTCGGATGGTTATCTTCGCTTAATACTTTAGAGTTATAGGCCATATTGTGGTAAATAATCTGAAACCCTACCGAATAATCATTCACCATTTGTGGATAAATGCCATCTGTATTTATCTTGCTAAAGTCCATTTTTTCCAAAAGGCCTTTTTTCCCGGCATAAAGAGCATAAAAAGAGTCTTCCATGAACACATCCCATGTAACTC
The DNA here is from genome assembly GCF_058323225.1 of Neobacillus sp. PVCKKU3. Classification (NCBI taxonomy): domain Bacteria; kingdom Bacillati; phylum Bacillota; class Bacilli; order Caryophanales; family Bacillaceae; genus Neobacillus; species Neobacillus sp. PVCKKU3. The sequence goes on along the minus strand of NZ_JBLVQN010000013.1, from coordinate 25,052 downwards.
TGCCATTTTTAACCATAGCTTCAAGTTTTCCTCGGTCAGAAGGGGAAACTACGGTAATTTTTACATTATATTTTTTTTCGAAAGGTTGATAGATTGCTTTTTTCGCTGCCTCTGAACCTGCACCGCCATAATCTACAACCACAAGTTCCTCTGGTGATTTCGATTTACCAGAGGACGAACTGCTAGATTCTTTTGAGTTACTGCATGCCGCCAAGATTAGAGCAAATACCATGGATATCAATAGCAAACTAATCTTTTTTGACTTAAACATTCCTATCTCCCCCTTATTTTTTATCTTTATTCCTCAGTGTCTTCTACTGGAATTAAGACTGACTCCTTGATATTCCAGCCAATCAGCAGTTCATCCCCCGGTTGTATCTCTTCCAGGAACCGACTATTTAAATTCATAGTTATTTCCTGATCAAAACATGTAAGGGTTTTCACCTTTAGCGTTTCTCCGACAAAAATCAATTCCTGAACGATTACTTTCAACACATTATCAAACTCTTCGTTTGCCTGGATAGGATGGAGGTTTTCCGGGCGAATAGCTAGGAATACGTCTTTTCCCTGGATATTTGTCGCATCTCTTGCCTGGAAACAAAGACTGGAATCATGGAGAAGCTGAACCGTTGCCAAATTGTCTTTGATGTTGGTTATTTGCCCTTTTAACAGATTAATTTCACCAATAAATTCGGCGACAAATTTATTCACGGGTTGTTGGTAGATATTCTTGGGAGTGGAGACTTGTTCAATTCGGCCATTGCTCATGATGCAGACGCGGTCGGACATCGTCAATGCCTCTTCTTGGTCATGGGTAACTGTAATAGTTGTAATTCCAGTCTTTTTTTGGAGGAGTTTTATTTCCAATTGCATCGTCTTTCTTAGGTTTTTATCCAAAGCTCCCAATGGTTCATCCAATAATAAAAGCGGAGGATTAAATACGATGGCACGGGCAAGTGCGACACGTTGCTGCTGGCCGCCGCTCAATTGATGGGGGTAACGGTCCGCAAATTCCTCCAGGTGCACAAGAGAAAGGATATTTTTTACCTTTTCGTTTATATCTTGTTTCCTCAATTTCCGTACTTTCAAGGGATAGGCAACATTTTGAGCTACAGTCATATGGGGAAAAAGAGCATAATTTTGAAAGAGCATCCCGATGTTTCGTTCATAAGCTTTTTTCTTGGAAATGGTTTGCCCATTTAAATAGATGTTCCCTTCACTCAAATCTTCAAATCCGGCAATTAGCTTGAGCAAGGTGGTTTTCCCCGAGCCAGATGGTCCCAAAATCGTTAAGAATTCGCCACTCTTCACGTCAAGATTGACACCATCGACCGCTTTAAAATTTTTATAAAATTTTGTAGTGTCTTTTAAACTAAGGTGAACATCACTCATTCGTTCTTCCCCCCTTACTGCCTTTTTATCTCATATACTTACATGGCAGACAGTATATTCTCCATAATTCGTATGCACCCTCATAAATCCGGACAAATGCTCATCAAGTTGTGGATCACCCGTATCTACCAATAGACGGTAGGATGGAACCGAGAGCAGTTTTTCCTTGGTTGCAACAACGATGATATTTTCTTTTCCCAGTTTCCAAAGGATTCTTGGACTAAGCTGTTGATTTCCCCTGCCAAATATATGTCCCTGACCGCCGATGACGGTTATAATCAATTTTGCTTTCTGGTTTTGAAGTACTGTCCATAATTGTTGTTCACTGACATCACTGGCGATTAGCTGCTTATTTTTTACAATATCCACACCCAGTAATGTATTTTCTAATCCCAGTTCCTCCATAATCGCTCTTGTTGTTGTTCCTGGGCCGATAATATAGATGGTATCTTCGTTCATAGTTGCGACAATTTCTGAAGCGATGCCTCGAATACTAGCCTCAGTGGAATATCCCCCTGATTTCACATTTTGAAGCAGCTGTTTATCTTGCGGAACTTTTAAATAGCCATACAGTTTCGTGCTGACCCGGCCGTCTCTAAAGGCTGATTCATCGATATCCATGACCTCTGATTCTTGTAAATTAGCAATCCCCCCACTAAGATACTGTACAGCCAGCTTCCCGGCACTTTGCGGATGATTGGCAAATACGGAAGAATGTATTTTCACTCCAGCCGGTATACCCAGAACCGGGATTCCACCCCCCACAGCCGTGTAAATATTTCGCGTCGTGCCGTCACCACCGGCGAATAATATTAAATCGACACCTAAATCTGACATCTTCTTTGCCGCCGCGATGGTATCCTCTGCAGTCGTTTTATTCTTTGTGAGGGAGCCGATGATAATCGGGTCAAACCCAGCCAATCGTAATTCAGTTTCCCCCATGTTCAGAGGATAGGTAAAAACCTGAATATGCTCTTGTATTTCGCTGATGATGTTTAATGCCTGAAGCGTACGTTCAGAAGCAAGGGACTTGCCGCCCATTGATTGAGCTTTATTTACCATATCCTCCCCATCGCTGCCTTTCAACCCAACACTTCCGCCAATGCCGGCAATCGGGTTGACAATAACCCCCAGTTTTTTAATCATGGCTGATTTCCGATTTCACAGAATTTTTTATCCGAAGATATTTCCGATAGGTGGAGACAATGTTCTGCTCTTCTGTTTTTTTGTATTTTATATTTCCTTTGGCATTTATTTTGTGGGTTGCACAGTTAAAAGGAGGTTCATTTTCATAAATTTCTGGTGCCTCATAGGCTTCTTTGGCGCATTGGCTCAGAACTGCTACGACCTCATCTAAATCCGTTTTATTATAGCTTTCAGTCGGCTCAATGGTGAAAGGCTCAGGAACAATCCATGGAGTATGGGATGGATAATAATCAGGGATGCCAAAGTCCATCATCCGATGCAAGATTTGAACCGTGCCAATGCCTGTATCCTGTTTCAGTTTTTCCCAGCTGTAACGCACCTGTTCCATTCGCCGCTTTTCATTGTAATAAATGACGACACCAGGAATTTTTTCGATTTGTTTTTGCAAGTAATTACTATTTAAAACTGCGGTTCTTGCCACTTCTCTTAATCCTTCTGCGCCAAGCTGCCGAATCCACATATACGCTTTAATGACGGCAGGTGCATTTCCAAAAAATGAACGCACTTTTCCAATGCTGTTTGGGGCGTTTGTCTGTAAAAAATATTTCGTCCCATCAAATTCCACTCGTGGAACCGGGAGAAATGGAATTAAAAATTCTCGAACAGCTAACGCAGACCCTCCTGGCCCGAATCCCCCCTTGGAGGCGGAAAAGGTTTTGTGAAAGTTAAAAAAACAAAGATCAAAACCGGCTTCTTTTGCCCTTGAAATTCCGAGCAGGGCGTTCGCATTGGCCTGATCGTAAAAGCATAGGCCGCCTGCATCGTGGACGACTTTTGTAAATTCAGCTATTTTTCCATTAAAAATTCCTGAGTCTTCCGGGTTGGTGATGATTAAACCGGCAGTACGATCAGTGATTGCAGCCTTTAAAGCTTCCAATTCAGGAAGTCCATTCTCATTTGGAAGTATGTTAATGACCTTGAACCCTGCGGTGGCTGGTGCAGCTGCATCAGCAGGGTGTGACAACATCGAGGTAATAATTTCATTTCGATGATGCTCACCTCTTGATTGATGATACTCGCGAATGATGGAAGCACCTGCGAACAAGGAAACAACACCTGCCCCTGGCTGTAAGCTGACACCGTCCATTCCGGAAATCTCCTTCAAGTATTGTTCCGTTTTAAAGTAAATTTCAAGCAGTCCTTGAATGGTATCGGAATCCTGATACGGGTGGATTTCTGTAATTCCTGGGTGCCGGCTTGCCAGATGTTCCTGGACTTTTGGATTGTATTTCATCGTTGCCGTTCCGAAAGTGGAGGCAATTGAAGTATCTACTGCCAGCATTTCCTGTGAAAGGCGCAAATAGTGCCTGACAACCCGCATTTGGTTTACCTCGGGTAGCTTGGGGGCTTTTTTTCGAAGTAGATTTCCCAATACGTCTGTACCCGGCAGCTGCCCTGCCTCGGGTTCAAGTTTCGGAACAAGTACACCTCTTTCTCCAGGTACACTTAGTTCATGAATCAGTTCCTCATCCCATCTTGCTTCGTGGAAATTTCTAAGTTTAGGCACCCAAATTCACTCCTTCCCTACACAAATTTCATGGAGAGCTTCAACCAAATGATCAATCTCTTCCTTTGAATGGACCTCTGTGACACAGTAAAGGGCACTTTGACCTAATTCAGGAAAATCCTGTGACAAATCTTTCCCGCCAAAAATTTTCGCTTTTAAAAGTTGTTTATTGATTTCCGCAACCTTCATGCCCGTCTTGTTAAATTTGACGACAAATTCTTTAAAGGACGGACTCGAAAATACACATTCCACTCCAGGAATATCTTTTATTCTTTGCGAAGCATATTGAGCTTTTTTCATGATTGTGTCCCCGACCTCTTGCATCCCTTTTGGTCCCATAATCGACAGGTAGACTCCTGCCGCGATTCCATGGAGGGCAGCTCCTGTCCCCGTGAAGTCATTTCCCTTGTCACGAGAACCATAGGAAGAATTCAAATAATTAGCTGCAAAAAATCCATACTCCCCTTCGGAAACGGTTTCACAAATAGAATAAATAAAATCTTTATATTTGCCGAGATACCTATTATCATCAGGAAGTGCGATAAATCCAGCAGTACCGCCTCCAGCGGACATATGTAGTCCCAATGGATGCAATTCACCAACAACGATACTTGCACCGTAGTTGACAGGCGGTTCCATTACCCCAAGTGAAATCGGATCTACAGAGACGATAAACTCTGCCCCGAATTTTCGTGTTAAGCCGCCAATTTCTTTAGCTTGGGTTTCGATCAGACCAAAGAAGGATGGATTCTCAATGAGAACAGCCGCAACATTCGCGGACATTTTTTCTCTAAGGTCATCCATATCAATCAAACCTGTTTCAGGCTCAAAGTCTACTAAAATGATTTCAGCAAAGTCTTCGTCTGTTCCCCTCAGATAGTTTCGAACGGATAATAGAGTATCCTGGTTCATACTTTTCGGTAAAATAACCTGACGGCGTTCCGTGACCCGTACTGCGATTCTTAACGCATGACCAATGGCAATCGTATGATCGAACACCGGTGAACCGACCACATCCATTTCCAATAAATCCCCCATTAGGCTTTGATATTCAAACAATGCCTGGTAATACCCATGATTGCACATTGAGGAACCGGAAAAGGCCGTGGAAAATTCGCCACGCGTGATGATTTCATCACACACTGCCGGCACAAAGTGCGGTGCGCATCCCGCTCCTAGGAAACAGGAATAATCGTTTGCGTGAATGTTTTTATTTAATAATTTTTCCGTATGTCTTCTTATTGTAAATTCATCCGACATTGGTTCCGGTAGATTTAACAGCCCCTTTATTCTTAGCTGTTCAGGTATCACTTCAAATAATTGATCGATGTCTTGAATGCCGAGTTCCTTCATCATTTCCGCCCTTGTTTCCGGAGCAGTATTAGGTATATATGGATAGATTTGCTGTTCCTCTTTCAATTCATCTCCCCCGTCCATTCTTTTCATTACTGAGCCACACCGCGGACCAATGCATCGATAAGGCCCAAGCTGTTTCCGGCTGTTGCCCCTCCATCAATATTAATCGCCTGCCCGGAAACCATCGGACAATCATCTGCTACAAGAAAATGAATCAAAGCAGCGACATCTTCCGGTTTATTGATTCTGCCTAAAGGGGCGCCTGTACTGACAATTAACTTCTCAAGTTCCCCGCCTTGTTGGCTGGCAAGCTGTGGTGTATCGACTGAAGCTGGGCAAATGCAGTTAACTCGAACATTTTGCGGGCCAAATTCAATGGCGGCCACTTTCGTTAACCCGATAACCGCCCATTTGGAAGCGGCATAGGCAGCCATATTAGCCACTCCGCGAAATCCGGCTGTCGAAGATGTATTGACAATCGCTCCTCCATTAGTCATATATTTAATTGCATGCTTCATTCCCAAGAAAACACCAAGTGTGTTCACATTAAAATTCTTAAGAACATCTTCTGTAGTTGTATCGGTGAGAGGTGCTTCAGTCACTACCCCGGCATTATTGATGATAATATCCAATCGTCCATATGTTTCATGCGTTTTTTTCATCAACTCACTGACATCATCTTCATTTGAAACGTTCGTGCGAATAAATAATCCGCCAATTTCGTCAGCCAATAATGTTTGATCGGTTAAATCGGCGATTACCACCCGCGCTCCCGCTTCATTCAAGCGTTTCACTGTTGCTAGACCAATCCCCGAACCGCCTCCAGTTACGATAGCTACCTTCCCCTCTAAAGAAAACATCTAATCCCATCCCTTCAGTTCATTTTTTCACCACATTAATCCGAGACTTTCACCAATTGTTTTCCAATGTTTTCTCCTTTGAATAATCCTATAAAGGCATTTGGAGTATTTTCCAAACCATGCACAATGTTTTCCCTGAAATGGAGCCTTCCTTCCGAATACCACTTCAAGAGTTGATCCAATCCTTCCTGACTTTTGGAAGCATAATCGGATACAATAAAACCTTTCATTAATGCCCGTTTATGCAGCATTTCTGTCTGAATCCGCGGTCCTACTTGCGGGACCTCCAGATTGTAGAGAGATATTTGGCCGCAAAGGACAATCCTTGCCTGATTATTTAGGAAAGTAACCACGGTATCTGTCGTGTCACCTCCGACATTATCAAAATAAATATCCACACCATTAGGGCAAGCTTCTAACAGCGCCTCTTTAAGATTGGCCGTTTTATAATTGATCCCTACATCAAATCCTAGTTCATCTGTTAAAAATTTTACTTTTTCCTCCGATCCTGCAATACCAACAACGCGGCAGCCTTTAATTTTGGCAATTTGTCCAACCACCGAACCCACTGCACCTGCGGCACCAGAAACAACAACCGTTTCCCCTTCCACCGGCTTCCCAATTTCCTCCATTCCGAAATAAGCAGTTAAACCCGGCATTCCTAAAATATGAAGATATGATGAGAGAGGAGCAGCTGTTGAATTGAGTACGGTTAATTTTTCTTTACGATAATCCGTTCCGTTGGAGACAATGTAATCTGCCCAATCCAGCCTGCCTAAAACAAAATTGCCAGTTTGATATTCGGCGTTTCTTGATTCCACAATTTCACCTATCACATGACCGATCATGGGCTTATGTAAAGGGTATGGTTCTGCGTAAGTCTCAACGTCCATCATCCGTTCCCTCATATAAGGGTCTACTGATATATACAAAGAACGAATTAAAACCTCTCCATCCTTTAATGACGGTATTGGAACTTCAACTAATCTGAAATTTTCCTGTCTTGGCAAGCCCTTTGGCCGGCTATTTAGTAGAATCTGTCTGTTTGTTCTCATTTCTTTTCCCACCTTAAATATAATTTTGAAGAACTTAAAATAAGCTAATTCCAGTTTTTCAATCAATTTCGTATGTCTACCATTTCTAAATATAAATGAGGCAAAAAATCAGGAGTTGTACCTACTAGGATATTAAAATGACATATTTTCTATAATTGATAGATAGACAGGAATATTAGCGGTTTAATATATGAACCGATGTGCCATTTTTTTCGTTGGACTAATATAAACAATATTGATATTCTTTCTGTTATATTCCTAAAATTCAGATATTTTAGGTATAAATAATTAGTTCGCTATTTAAAATTGCTTAAAATACCATCTTTCAGAAGTGCTAATACAGGGATAATGGTATGCATTATAGCCCTAGCGATAATTGATGGTAATTATGGTAATGACTATAAAAAAAGTACCTGCCACGACTCGAATAAGATCGACCAAAAATCAACAAATTACGGGTAATGATTGGTACTTGCCTTTCTTTAAACATCAAAAAAGCGGCCTCCCTATTGGGATGACCGCTGTTTTGTAAAAAGGCTGTTATGATTCCTTTCCATTTTCCCTGTAACGCTTTATTTTAAAGAAAAAAAGATGACTACCAAAAATCGGTTGTCCTCTCTTTATTCTGTAAAGTATCTATTTTTATTTCGATAATCCTAAAATTAACTCTTTATAGATATCGAAGAATGCAAAGTAGTAATCCTTGTAAACATATTCATCTGTTTTGTGTGCCATTTTTGTTTCGCCTGGACCAAACATCATGAATGGGAAGTTGTCATCTTTACCTCGTAATAAGTTTGATGCATCTGTTACCCCTGGCGAACCTTTAACGGAAATTTCCAAATTTAAATGTTTTTTACCGAGTTCTTTAGCCAGATCAACCATTTTAGACTTTCCTGAAGTGAAAACACTTGGTAATGACATGGTCACTTCAACATCAATATTAGAGCCTTCTTTATTGTAAATGCTCGCTGTTGTGTTGAATAAATCAATCACTTCTTCGTTATCAAATTCTGGAATCGTCCGCACGTTTATTTCAGCTACTGCTTTTTCTGGAACGGAGTTTACTTGGTTCCCTGCATTAAAAATAGTTGTGCTCATAACCAATTTATCTAGAACTTCATTTTTACGATCATCGCCATTCAATTTTTCGTCTAGTTCTAATAGATATTCCATCAATGGATTAATCGCGTTATAACCTTGGTCAGGCATAGAACTGTGTGCTGCTTCACCAATAGACATTACACGCAAGTTAAGCGATCCTTTGTGAGAGTAAATAATGGTGTCATGAGAAGGTTCAGCTACCCATAGATAATCTACATCATCCATATAACCCTCATCGTATAATTTTTTTGAACCTGCTCCTCCGACCTCTTCACCAGTCGTTGCCATAAAACGGAACGTACCATTTTTTAATTCATTATTATCTTTGAGTTCAATCATCACTAAAGCAAGATTTACTAAACCTGCTTTCATGTCATTTGTTCCACGTCCGTATAATTTTCCGTCCCTTTCTGTCAATGTGAACGGATCTGAAGTCCACTCGCTTTCATCACCAGGAGAAACGACATCCATATGACCAGAAACACCAATGACTGGGCTCCCGCTTCCAATTTCAGCCACTAAGTTAACGCGAGTGTCTGTAACTGGAACAATTTTAGATTCAATGCCATATTCAGCAAATAAATCTTTCAAGTAACTTGCCACTTCAATTTCGTTTTCATTAATAGATTTAATCGCTATTATGTCAGATAAAATCTTTATCTTTTCCTCTTCTGTAAAATGTTTCATACTAAAATCCCTCCAAAATTTTATCGGTTGTGGGAAGAACAGGTAATGGCGAAAGGGAAGTTGTTTCGTGCAGCTTGTTCACTGGCTCAACCAAGACCTTGTTTTTAGAGGAGCGAAATACTCAATAATCTGGATATTTGTATACCATTGTATCGATTTATATAGATTTTTGGAACCAGTTGTAACTTGTTAAAAAGGAACTGGCTTATAGCAAGTTCAAATTAAAATTGGTTGTTACTTAAAAATTAATTTAGCAATCTCAGTTCCATTATTAACCTCTCCTGATTTTAACGGTATTATTTCAGCGATTTTTTCTTCAAAGTTCGGGAAAACAAGGACAGAAATGATTTCTTTTCCCTTTTCCTCAATATAGGAAAGATCAAAAGTACCAATGTGGTCATTAACACTAACTATATCTCCGGCATTAATTTTGATATTAAATCCTTCACCTTTTAGTTCAACTGTTTCAAGCCCTAAATGTAATAGCATTTCAAGGCCATCTTCCGTTACCATTCCGATTGCATGTTTAGTAGGAAACACTTGTGTAACCTTCCCATTTACAGGAGAAAAAACTTCGCCGTTCGTTGGAATAAAGGCTAGCCCTTCGCCCATCATTTTCTGTGAAAAAACGGGATCCGGAACACTTCCTAATGGAATAAGCTCGCCCTTTAAAGGGCTATGGATGAATATACTTTTTTCTTTTTTACTTTTCTTAAAAAACATCATTTCACACCTCAATGTCTATCTTTTACTATTAATATAATCTAAATATCCAAATGCCAATGCTTCTACCACCATAAAAAAGGAAGAGGCGGATCGTACCCACCAATTTTTTGGAATAGGATTCATCGTACTGGAAGCATATAAATTAAAATCAGCATGTCCTGACAACCAATTACTTTTAAAATTAGTAAGGGAAATCATTTTTGCACCCTTAACTGCAGGAATATCAAGTAATCCTTGTAAGTTTGGATTTTCACCGGATAGAGAAAACAGAATAATTAAATCTTTAGAAGTTAACTTTTCAATTATAAGCCTATATTCATTTGCTTGGGCCATTGCTGGAATAATTTGAACAGGTTTGCCAATAAGCAGGAATAATCGTTGCAGTTCTGCAGCTTGATTTTTCTGTGCTAAACCTGTAGAAATGACATAAATATTTTCACTAGTATCAATTGCTTTATAAATAGGTTCAAAGTCCACACTATTTAAATAGTCTAACGTTTTATTGACATCATAAAGAACTTGTTCAAATAATTCATTTGGTTTAAGTTCCTCACTTGGGCTGGCATTTTCCCACTTTACAAAGTTTTTAAATTCACTATATCCACTAAAGCCTAATTTTTGAGCAAATCTTAATACAGATGATTTGGATGCTAAACTATTTTTAGCTAACTGATTAATACCCATGTTCCCAATTTTATCTTTATTAGCAAGAACGTACTTAGCAATAGTAAAATCAGTATCACTCAAATACTCATAATTTTTATTAATTAACTCTTCAAGATTCACACGGAGATCCTCCTAATTTAATTAAAACAGGCAACAGGGTATGAAAACACCTCATACCCTGCTGATTTTAGCAAACCCTTTTTCCTTAAGAAAGTTCCGGCCAAAAATCCTTGTTTACCTCGATAAGATCATCTAAAATTGCCTTTGCAACACTTGCACTTGGTACTGTCTTTGACAATGTCAGCGCCTGCCAAAGTTTTTGATAGGATTTTTCTAAATAAGCTTGAACGACTAATTTTTCTACTGATACTTGTTGTTCAATCAATCCCTTTTGGAATTGAGGAATTGTCCCAATAGATAATGGTTCCACACCTGCTTTACTTACTAAACATGGAATCTCAACCATTGCAGTTGGATCAACGTTTGCAATCGCCCCATTATTAGGAACAATTAATAGCATTCTTTCATATGTGTTGTAGGCAAGCGCTCCCGCCAATCGAACGATGAATTCCGCGTGTTCCCCGGCTTCAATACTTGTTCCTTCAGCGGTGCCAGCTTCGGCAATTCGTATACATTCGGCAAAAACATTCTTTTCACGATGTTCCATCACTTCGTTTGCCCGTGTATGCTCTGGGTTTGAATGTTGTACTACATAGTCAGGGAATAAATAATATTTTAAATACGTATTTGGTAGTGTATCCGGGTCTACAGCGTATACGTCCTTAGCTTTAGTAAATGTATCCATCCAGCTGGATTCCGCTAGCAGTGGATTATTAATCCCATCATTTTTAGCCCCATACCCCCATTGTTTTACATGTTCTTTCAATCTTGGCATTAAGTCATTGCCTTCTTTATCATAAAGCTCAGTCCACCAGCCAAAATGGTTTAGTCCATAATACCGTTCAATCATATCATTCTCAGATTCCAACCCTAAAATGTCAGCCATTGATTTTTTAATGGCAACCGGCATATCACAAATATTAATGATTTTCGAGTTAGGACGTAAGATACGTGTAGCCTCTGCAACAATCGAAGCGGGGTTAGAGTAGTTTAACATCCAAGCACTCGGTGAATACTTTTCCATATAATCAATTAATTCAATTACTCCTGGAATGGAACGCATACCATAGGCCATGCCGCCAGGTCCACATGTTTCTTGGCCAACGACCCCATATTTTAATGGAATTTTTTCATCTAGTTCACGCATTTTTAGACCACCAACACGAATATGTGCCATTACGAAATCAACATCTGTAAAAGCTTCCTCGGGATCTGTTGTTGCTGTGAATTCAATTTTAGGAGCACGTTCCTTAATGATAATTTCACATGCCTTCGCAACGATATCTTGACGTTCTTTATTATTATCGTAAAATTTTAATTTCCGTAATGGAAATTTATCTTGATTTTCAATTAACATCATTACAATTCCAGCTGTATAAGTACTTCCCCCACCAGCAATTACTACAGAATTTTTTTTCATTTTAAGTCCCTCTTTCCTTATTGTTGTTATGTCTTAGTGTATAAATATTTCTTTAAGGTGAGTATACTGCGATTTTCCCTTCATCGTAATAGTTTGGAAAGATGATGGGAAAGGTTTCACTCATTGGGAGATTTCATTAACTTCTAACATCCTATATTTCTATCCAACACTTTTAATCTTTTCTTCTATTTTATCTCGAACTTGACCAACTGAGAGTCCAACTATTACTTGGATCGCTTGTTTATTCCGAACTAAGCCATGTGCTCCATGTTTTCTAAAAACTTGTTCACTTTCTAGTTTTTCAGGGTCTTTTACTGTAACACGTAATCTCGTTGCACAGTTAGTAATATCTTGAATATTTTCAGCACCACCTAAATCTGCTAAAAAGTATTCTGCTAATTGTTCAAAAGAACTGCTTCCACCTGTATTTCCTAATTTCTTTTCTTTATAATCCGCTTTCGTATATAACTTGCTTTCTACATCATCAGACTCCCTGCCTGGCGTCAAAATATTAAACTTAATAATTAGATATCTAAATAACACCACATAGATAACGGTAAATCCTAAACCAATACCTATTTGAAGCAGCCAAGTGGCCCAGTGATTTTGCCAGGTACTTGCCCAAGTAATCGAGAAATCAAGTAAGCCGTATATGAAGTTACCAGAAACACCAAAGGCATACATAATTGCAGTCATTAAACCAGCCAAAATAGCATGAATTAGAAATAAATAAGGAGCTATAAACAAGAATGTAAACTCTATTGGTTCTGTTATCCCTGTAATTACTGCAGTAAATGCAACAGGTAAAATTAATCCAATTGTTTGTTTTCTTTTCTCTGGTCTACTTGTAATGATCAGTGCAATTGCTATGCCCAAGCATCCAAATACTTTGGAATTCCCAAACAAGGTAAAACCACCCTGAGGAAACAACTCTGTCATTGATTTAGTCGAATTTGCAAACTCTGCTACATGAGAAAACCAATAAGCTAGAAGTCCCCCATTTACTGCAGCCGGTCCATAGGCAAAGGGCTGCCAAATAAAATGGTGTAAACCAGTTGGAATCAGAATTCTTTCTAGAAAACTGTAAAGCCCTACACCTATAGCACCAGATGTTTTTAATAGCCCTTGGAGTGAAAAAATCCATTCTTGAATATGTGGCCAGACAAGACAAGTTAAAAATGCTACTGGTATCATAACTAAGAATCCTACTATCGTGACCAAGGCACTTCCTTGGAAAATTGCTAAAAGGTCTGGCAATTTTTTATCATAAAAGCGTTCATGAAGCCAGATCGTAATTCCTGCAATAATTAATGCACCAACCATACTGGTATCAAGCGTTTTAATACCTGCTATACTTGCTAATCCGCTATATCCGCCTACATCCTTAGAGAAATCTACCCCAAAGGTTGAACCAGATGTTGATAATAATGAGTTGATAAATACATTAAAAAACATATAAATAACGAAAGCTTCCAGTGCAGCCCTGCTCTTTGATTTCTTTGCTAAACCAATAGGTAAACCGATCACAAATAAAAGGGGAATATTTTGAAATACAACGTAACTCCCATCAAAAATCAATTTCCAAAATGCATACCAAATGGTACCTTTAGCAGCAATACTTCCAACCATTTGCTCATTTAATAAAGTGTTACTGAGTCCTAGTAACAATCCCATAGCCGGCATAATCATTACTGGAATAAACATGGCTCCGCCAAATCGCTGCAATTTCTGCATCATAATGAATGACTCCTTTTAGTTTTTATAAGAAAGCGCTATCTCTAGAGAAATTATAGAGTTGCATGATGATTCAAACAATCACTTATCAATAACTTGGGAAAAGTACCAGATAATGAAACAAATGAGACTTAGAAAATTAAACATAACTTTCAGGAGTAGTCCTTGACTATTAAAAAAAATCCCTTTAGTTTAAACTGAAGGGATTGCTCGTACTATTTATCCTATCCGCCTGAAATTCAAGACCAATCTGTTTGCGCGCTTCTTCTATGATTCTCATAGTTATCATGGAATGATTGTGCGAATTGATACTTGATTCTAACTGACCAGACTTAATTACATTAATAAATTCTTTGGTTTCATAATACATTGTGTTGTTGGATTGTGGGTATGTAATATCTTCTACTCGTCCATCTCGATAACGAATTTCTACTTTTTGTGGCTGATTGATATTATCTATAATAATGTTTCCATTTTCACCTTGAATCTCAGAAGGAATATTCGAATCTGTTATTTTTGAATACATAATTACTGCATCCATATCTTTATACTTCAGCAATAGACTTCCTTCTCCGTCTATACCCGAGTCAAGCATCAAAGCATTGGCATGAACACTAGATGGGACGCCAAATAATACAACCATTGGATAAATACAATAAATACCAATATCCATTATAGAGCCATTTGAAAATATAGGATTGAATGCATTTAATATTGTTCCTTGCTTGTAAGCATCATAACGAGAAGAGTATTGACAATAACTTGCAAAATATCGGCGTATTTTCCCTATTTTGTGTAAATTACTGTAAACACTTTGAAAATTAGGAAGTAACGTTGATTTTAATGCTTCCATTAAAACAACTTTATTACTTTGAGCAACTTGAATCATCGTTTGTAATTCGGTTGTATTGGAAGCAATGGCCTTTTCACAAAGTACATGTTTGCCATACTTCATAAAAATGATAGCTTGCTCTGCATGAAGGGAATTTGGGCTGGCTATATAAACTGCGTCAATTGTATTGCTTTGTGCCATACTTACCAAATCTATAAAAATGTTCTGTACATTATATTTTCTAGCAAATTCTTTTGCTTTTTTCTCTGATCGAGAATAAACAGCGGTTAAAGTAAATTCCTTTAAATCACTTGCATCCCGAATAAATAAATCCGTTATTCGATTCGTTCCGATTACTCCAAATCGTATCATTTTTCTTCCTCCATAATGTAATTACGCCTTTTTTTCTTAAGAAAACGCTATCTATTAAAGCAATTATAGATTTGGATAATTACTCCAACAATGACTCACCATTAACTTGGGAAAAGTTTCAGATAATGAAATAAATTTCATCTAGTTTGTCCTGGGAATTACATTAATTCAATGTTACCTACTGCATTATTTACCTGTTGATAATTAAAGCCCCCTGTCGAAGCAATTAATCGTTTGGTTATCAGTTTCTCAGGCATTACTAAAGAAAATACGAGTGGCAGATAACCGGCCCAACCCGCCATTTTGGCAAAATGAAGCATCACGTCGGTTTTTCCCATTGATGGTCTGGCCGCTAGAATCGTGACTTCCCCGCCCTGAAAGCCCCCCGTCATGTCGTCGAGCTGTTTGATACCCGTGACACTTTTCAGGCGCAATTGAACTTCCCAGGGTGCCTCATAGATGTTGGCCAACGCTTGTTGTAACGAAGTGTGATCCTCAAGCTTTAATTGGCTGATTTTATCCAATTCGCTAATGACCTTGGCAATCTCCCATTCATTCATGGCGGCAACATTCAAAATGTTTCGCTTTTCCCGATCCTTCCACGACTCAAGAATGAGCTTTTCCATTCCATCAAATTTCTCAATGTCTGCATAGGACAACAGCTCAGAAAGATAGGACATTCCTCCTACTGATTCGAGATCGGGCAGCGTTGAAAAAGTAATCAAATCAATATTCTTACCGACACGTTTGAACTCCACCATTTTACGCATGATTTCTTTATGCCGTGCACTTTCTAGCTGTTCAGGCTGAATCACAGTATCCGTTAGTAAGTACTCCGCCTTCATCAAACTGCCTAAGAACGCTTTTTCAGCCATACTCATTCCTCTTCACCTGCCGTTAGATCGAGTTGGAATCCACTTGGAATATCTCTTCCAGAACGAAAGGTTTCTGTTGATTGCCTAGACCTTGGTACTGCCTGTTGGGGTGCCTGTTGGGAATCAACATCAGCTACGGTCAGTAACGATTCATTTTCCCAGTTTCTAAGAATCGCAACTATATAGTTGAGCCTTCGCTTGTTAGTAGCACAGGCAATCTCCATGGCTTTTAAAATCATCTCTTTTGGCTGTAAAAAGCTAGAATCCTCTAACCATGCTAACAGCTGCTGCTTCGCCATCACGTTCGTAAAGCCAAATCCATTCGCGTCCCAAAACTCGATAATTTCATTCACGTCTTCCGGCTTTGTAAGATTCTCTAAATCTGGAGTGTCCTCCATATATGGCTGAGAAGCTATCTGTTGTTTTTGTTTTTCTTTTTTATTTTCTTTTTCTTTTTGCCCACGTATCGTGTCACGGCACGCCAACGTATCGTAAAATTCTTCTTCCGTATCGGTATATGTATCCTGTTCCTCGTGTTCACTTACCTTGTTGCTAAAAAGCATTTCTTCTTGTCTACTAAAAGATTCGTAAAGTCTGCTAATCCCGGGATTGCTAATGCCTTCTGAAACATACGAAATAAGCGAGCGGTCCTGGACCTCTTTTAGCTCGGCGGTTATACAGTCCATGATCGGTTTCCCGCCTTTATGCAGGTTATATTCCCCCCAGTATTTAAGCGCCAGTTCTTTTGTTTCCTCATTGTAGCGAATCAACTGATGATGCTCGACAAATCGTTCCATTAACGAATGAACAGTCTCCATTGAATAGCCCAAATGAAAAGCCATTTGCTTCTTCGTGATTCGATAGATGCCAATTTGCGTTGTTTTCGAATTTGTCAGCAGATAGAGGTAAAAATACTTCTCCTCCGGGGTCATTTCTTCCACAATGGGATGTTCCCAAAATTCAGTTCGCACCATTCGATACTTAGCCATCTTCAACCACCATCCTTGTTTTTTAACAATTTCTATTCATTTGTTATTTATGGTTTGGTGAGGAAAATGGATATGGTTGTTTTTATAAAAATGTGAATGTTTTATGACTTCTGGGTTAAATATATGAAAAATAAATAAGCGGGGAACAATATTATAACGGGTTCCCTTTCCTATCACAGAACTTGAAAATGCAAATCAAAATGTATGCAAATTTGCACTATGTTTTGCCTCAGTATTTGTTAATAAAAAGAAAAATGGCCCAGTTAAACTGAGCCATTTTCTTTATTTCACTTTAATTTGCCTGTTCTAAAGCAACCCGTTCATCCCAGCTTCTCAAACCGCCCCGCTATAGCAGGAAAACTAAAAAGTGTGCCTTGCACCACTCGAATCAAAATCAGCGTACGTTAAGCGGGTTATCCCGGAAGTCGTTCTTGAAATGACTTGCTTTTTTGTAAATGGACCACTTAAAACAGCCACCGCTAAAGTAAAATACGAGCTATCCTGCAGGATTGTAAACCCGGTCACCGGCCCTTACTGCATATATATATCCCCATCTTCGTTTATAAATTATTTTTAATCAAATTCAGATTATTATTCGAATAAAAAGATGTATTAGATACACAATAGTCTTGGAATACTGAGCAGAATATTACAAAAAGGTGATGGATAGAAGATGAAGGCAATTGTAATTGATCATTATGGCAGCAAGGAGGAACTCAAGGAAAGGCAAATGCCCAGACCTGTTCCTAAAGAGGGAGAGGTGTTAATTGAAATGCACGCCACTTCCATTAATCCTATTGATTGGAAACTTCGAGAAGGACATCTAAAAGAAATGCTTCCATTTAAGTTTCCCATCATTTTAGGCTGGGATGCGGCAGGTGTTGTCTCGGAAATTGGCCCCAAAGTCTCAACGGTCAGTCTTGGGGACAGGGTTTTTGCGAGACCTGAAACTACTGCAGAGGGAACCTATGCTGAATACATTGTTACACAGGAAAATCTTCTAGCCAAAATTCCTGATAATATCAGTTTTGAGGAGGCCTCAGCGGTTCCTCTTGCAGGATTAACTGCCTACCAATGCCTAGTGGACTTTGTTCAGTTACATGATGGAGATAAAGTATTAATTCATGCAGGTTCGGGTGGTGTAGGTAGTTTGGGGATACAAATAGCAAAAAGTCTTGGTTTCTTTGTCGCAACTACAGGCAGCAGCAAAAATGAGGAATTTCTGAAGTCTCTTGGTGCTGATATCGTGATAAAATATGACAAACAAGATTTCGAGAAGGAACTTAAGGATTATGATTTAGTTGTGGATACCCTGGGAGGAGAAATCCAAAATAAAAGCTTTCAAGTTTTAAAAAAGGGTGGGACATTGGTTTCGATTGTACAGCCCCCAGATGAAAAAAAGGCAGATAAAATGGAGATTAAAGTCAAATTTCACTGGCTTATACCAAATGGTGAACAACTAAGAAATCTAGCAGATTTAATGGAAGTGGGAAAGTTAAAGCCCATAGTAGGCAGTTTATTTGATTTTAGTGAACAGGGTCTGCAAGAAGCACATGCACTCAGCGAATCGCATCATGCAAAAGGAAAAATTGTCATAAAGATAAAATAGTAAATGGACAGGTTTTTAATTAATGAAAGAGTAACTCAAAAAGAAAAGAGCCTTTCCTTAATATGGAGAGGCTCATTACTCACTGTTACATCTGTTTAAATCTTTTCTTACAGTAGTGAACAGCACTCCACATGTGTGGAATGTATGCGGCAACTCATGGGTGCTGGTGAGTTTATCTATTTTAATTCGTTCTAATAGTTTCTGGTATCCCTTTTTATTTTGTATCCATATCATGTCACTAAGAAAATACTTTTAAAATAATTTTCCACAACTCGTTTGGTTGTGTGCATCATGAGATTACACTTACTCATCAACAGGGATAACGCAAGCTTTCAAGGCATCCTCTACGGCCAAAGTATATTTGTTCAGAACTTCCTCATTCCAATTAAAACGATCACACATGTAAGCAATGACTTGGTTCTTCCATTTTTGAACGGATTGAATATTAAATAAAATATCCCCTGTCCGCCGATTCAAGAAATCAATCGGGGTGGCCGCCATTTCTTGTTCAACCGCATAGACGAGTCGGGCAAATAAAGCGAGCGGTAGCTGATAATTGAATGCATCATCCTTATTTGAAACCAATAATTCGAATACTCGACCGATATTGGAGCCATAAGTCCTTGTTAGCTTTTCGGCTTCTTCTTTGGAGAGCCCCATCTCCACCCCCTGCATAATATGTTCTGAAACATAGGCATCAAAATTTCCTGACCCACCTACATCCCCACCGGAAATCGGCATGTTTCTTGTTTGGCCGGCCGGATAACCTTTTCCTTCCTCTGAAAGAAATTTTTCAGCTAAAAGATTCGTGATTGTTTCTGCCATTTTTCGATAGCCAGTTAATTTCCCGCCTGCGATGGTGATTAGTCCCGAATCCGATACCCAAATTTCATCCTTCCGGGAAATTTCCGAGGCCTTCTTCCCTTCTTCGTAAATGAGCGGACGAACGCCGGCCCAGCTGGATTCGATATCCTGATCACTAATCTTAACGTCAGGGAACATATAGTTAATCGCATTGATTATATAATCGCGGTCGCTTACTGTTATATTGGGGTTAACGGCATCCCCATTATAGAAGGTATCTGTTGTCCCCACATAGGCTTTCCCGTCCCGTGGAATCGCAAACACCATCCGCCCATCGGGTGTATCAAAATAAATTGCCTGTTTTAATGGGAATCGGGACTGATCAATGACAAGGTGAATCCCTTTTGAGAGCTGGAGTGTTTTCCCCTTCTTGGAATGGTCCATTTCACGAATTTTATCGACCCATGGGCCTGTTGCGTTCACGATTTTTTTGGCCCGGATTTCATATTCTTCACCCGTTAATTGATCTTGTATGGCGGCTCCGACAACTTTTCCATGTTCGTATATAAGCTTCGTGACCTTTGAATAATTAAGGGCTGCAGCTCCTTTATCGACAGCTGCCTTCATCACTTCAATCGTTAATCTGGCATCATCCGTCCTGTACTCTACATAATAGCCTCCGCCCTTAAGTCCAGCTTTTTTAATAAGCGGTTCTTTCGCTAACGTTTCTTCGGCAGACAGCATCGTCCGTCGCTCGGATTTTCTGACACCGGCAAGAAAGTCATAGACCTGCAAGCCGATGGATGTTGAAAACTTGCCGAACGTCCCGCCCTTATGCATCGGCAATAGCATCCACTCTGGAGTGGTTACATGCGGGCCGTTTTCATACACAATCGATCGTTCCTTCCCAACTTCAGCCACCATTTTAATCTCAAATTGCTTCAGGTAACGGAGCCCGCCATGAACGAGCTTTGTCGAGCGGCTGGAGGTGCCTGCGGCAAAATCCTGCATCTCAACAAGCGCCGTTTTCATTCCCCGCGTCTCGGCATCAAGCGCAATCCCCGCCCCGGTAATGCCGCCGCCGATGATTAAAAGATCATATTGAACGCTTTTTAGCTTATTGACGATTTCATTGCGATTTAAATTTGAAAAGTTCATTGCTGCTTCCTCCCGATTGCAGAAGCCTATTATAGTATGCTTCTGGTTTTTTAGGGGAAATAAAAAAGAGACCACAAAAGACATTACCGCTACTGTAATGTTTGTGGTCTCTCCAGTTTCTCCTGACAATTATTAACTTGATTTTATTATATCACAAATACCCTCTAGTGGAAATATGATTATTTGAAGGCGATTGCCGCTTTCACTGCCTTTTGCCAGCCACCGTATAGTTGCTCGCGGTTTTCCTCCGCCATTTTCGGTATAAATTGCCTTTCCTCTGCCCATTGCTTGGAAATTTCCTCTTGGTTTTCCCAGAAACCGACTGCAAGCCCCGCTAAATAGGCCGCACCCAATGCGGTTGTCTCGTTGACCACTGGTCTTTCAACTGGAACACCAAGGATATCACTTTGAAAATCCATTAAGAAATTATTCTTGACGGCACCGCCATCGACGCGCAGGGTTTTAAGTTTAATTCCGGAATCCGCCTCCATTGCAGACAGGACATCCTTTGCTTGATAGGCGAGTGATTCAAGGGTTGCCCTGATAAAGTGTTCTTTCGTTGTCCCCCGTGTTAGGCCGAATACAGCACCGCGTACATCACTGTCCCAGTACGGGGTTCCCAAGCCAACAAATGCTGGCACCACATAAACGCCTTCCGTTGATTCGACCTGAAAAGCATACTCCTCGCTATCTTTAGCATCCTTGAACATCCTTAGCCCGTCGCGAAGCCATTGAATCGCGGAACCGGCTACAAATATGCTTCCTTCGAGTGCATATTCCACTTTTCCGTTAAGCCCCCAGGCAATAGTTGTTAATAATCCATGATCAGATTGGACGGCTTTCTCTCCAGTATTCATTAACATAAAACAGCCAGTACCATAGGTATTTTTCGCCATTCCCTGTTCAAAACAAGCCTGGCCAAACAAGGCAGCCTGCTGATCCCCGGCCACGCCAGAAATCGGAACCTCTTTGCCGAAGAAATGATAATCAACCGTATTCGCATAAATTTCCGATGATGGGCGAACTTCAGGCAGCATTGATTTTGGCACACCAAGTATAGCTAACAATTCTTCATCCCACTTCAATTCGTAAATATTGAACATCAGAGTTCTTGAAGCGTTAGAATAATCAGTTACGTGGGAACGGCCGCCGGAAAGCTTCCAAATTAACCAAGTGTCAATCGTGCCAAACAACAGTTTACCCTGGTCTGCTTTTTCGCGTGCTCCGGCCACATTTTCGAGAATCCATTTTACTTTGGTTCCTGAAAAATAAGCATCAATAAGCAATCCTGTTTTTTCATGGAATAAATCATGATAGCCCTTTGCCTTCAGGTCTTCACAAATTTCGCTCGTTTGCCGCGATTGCCAAACGATGGCATTATAGACTGGCTGGCCGTTTTCCTTATCCCAAACCACTGTTGTTTCCCGCTGGTTGGTGATTCCGATTCCAGCAATTTGTTCAGGTTTGATGCCGGATTCAGATAAGACTTCGGCAATGACGGATAGAATTGAGCCCCAGATTTCATTGGCATTCTGCTCAACCCAGCCCGGTTTTGGATAATACTGCGTAAATTCCTTTTGGGCACTAAAAATGATTTCACCCCGTTTATTAAACAGAATCGCACGAGAACTCGTCGTGCCCTGGTCTAATGCCAGAATGTATTTGTCCATTGTAAACCCTTCCCCTTGTCAGATATATTCAAATAGATTAACGATGGTTAGCGAAAAAGTCCCACAATTCCCGCTTTGAGGTGGTGATTCCTTTTGCCCCCGCATCTAGCGCGGCCTGCACTTCTTCCACAGTCCGAATTAGTCCTCCTGCAAAAATCGGTATATTCACCCGTTCTATCACTTCCGTAATCATCCATGGCATGGCACCCGGGAGTACTTCAATAAAATCAGGTCTCGTTTTTTCGATTAATTTATAACTTTTTTCCAAGGCATGACTATCAATCAAAAAAACTCTTTGGATGGCGAAAACCCCTTTTTGTTTCGCTTTTTGAATCACATTTGCTTTTGTGGAAATGAGTCCAAATGGTTTGAATTCCTGACAAATATATTCGGTTGCGTATTCATCACTTTTAATTCCACGGATTAAATCGACATGGTAAATCATTTTCTTCCCGAACTGTTTTGCCATTAGACTGATATTTTTTAATTGGGCAACATGCATATCTAAAAATACGCCAATTTCATAAGGGCTTTGCAAAAATAGCTCGAATTCTTTCATGTTTGCCGAAGCAGGCAATATTTTCTGGTCCATTTATACCGGCAACCCTTTCCTCGGTTAATTTTGTCATCTTCCTAACTAAGAATACAAAAAAGACAGCAGATAAAAAGAAGTAATGATCTCCTTTCTACCGCTGTCCCCGTATCTCCTCAGCAAAACACTAGAATTTCAAAAAAGTTTCAAGATTCTAAGTTAAACATAATTATTAACTTGTTATTGTAATTATAATCCTGTTTGAATTCTATTTCAACGTTTTCATTCGAAAGGTATTCTTTATTCGGTACTTAAGACATGGTATTAAAATATTGTATACAGGGTTGAATTAGCTACTGTAATCATTGTGAATAACAACGTATTAAGGACAGCGCCGACATAAACATTTCCTGTCAAACGATATAAGAAGCGATTGAAAATAGCCGCAATCATAAGTACAGGTACCAGGGCAATTACAATGATGGATGAAAGAGCCTGTTCAGGGTATCCGGCGGTTCCTGTTACGAACAACAAACCATATTGATAGCCCAGGTACAGGATTAAGCCTCCTACGTATAGAAGAATCGAAACAATATAACCTTTGATTCCATCAAATTTCTTGCCGCTTGTGTTCATATTGGCAGAAATGCCGCTGATAAAGTAGTAAATGAAGAACAGTGGTGCATATTTTAGCAATGCAATCACATGTTTACCCTCAAATGTTTTTACAGCAAATGTCCATAAACGGAAGTCGGTCTTGAATACGGCATCAATAATAAACAGAATCGCAAACCCAACCACAACGGCCAAAATGGCATTGGCGATCGCCGCAATAGCTGCCAGTAGATTTACCTTGACACCGTAATTGGCAATCGTTGCCCCTTCCGGCTTCTTGGTAACGTAATGATAGCAGACCATTAGCATAAGGGTAACGATGGCGACATTAATGGCCCAATAGACAACTGGATTTGTAGTCGGTGATCCAAAGAACGGTGTTGTCGCAATAAGTTCTGCCTGGTATTTAAGAAAGATATATTGAACTGCACTTAACATGAGCATAATCGCAGAGCACGTTTTAATCGTTTTATCTGATTTCTTTACAAAAGAGATAATCATGACAATTGCTGATATAACCATCAAAATGATACTAACTTGCCTTAATAATCTCATCCCAAAAAAGGCTTCATTTGCATTGCCGCCATATAAGGATGAAAAGAATAGTGCCGGGAACAACGCACCGAATAGGACAATTAAATAGTTTGCCGCCTTTGCCCCGTTTGTTGTTGGTACGGATAATGGTTCTGGTTTCTTTGTATAAATCTTATTAAAGAACGGTAATTTCGAAATCAACATAATCAGTGGAATAAACAACAGGAAGAATCCAATCAGAGCAACAAACTCAAAGAATT
Source organism: Neobacillus sp. PVCKKU3 (assembly GCF_058323225.1). Taxonomy (NCBI): domain Bacteria; kingdom Bacillati; phylum Bacillota; class Bacilli; order Caryophanales; family Bacillaceae; genus Neobacillus; species Neobacillus sp. PVCKKU3. Next base: position 969 of record NZ_JBLVQN010000013.1, on the reverse strand, counting down.
CCTTGTACATCCATGTTTGTCCCGATTTATCGACGGATACAAGATCGCTATAATCAGAAAAAGCTGTATTATAAAAATCAATTGCATCGGAGGTCGCTTCTTTAGAGAAGTGGTTCCAAGGATGAGTTTCAGCAGGTTGATATACGATTCTTTTTCCACCATTCACATCATAAAATTGTCCCGCCTGTGGATTTTTGGGATTTCCCAAGAACCCGCTGCCTTCTGGAGTGCCGACGTAATTCTTCTTCACTACAGTTTTCCCAGTAGCTTCCGCCGCTGCATCAAAGAAGAATTCATCGTATTGCGCAGCTACTTTTCCCGACGTTCTAGGTCCATAAGAATTATTGATATCTTCATCTGTATATTTAAGCGCATGGAGCCATAAATAATCAGAGCCCAATGTTAGTGAACTGTAGATTTTTCTGATGCCGCTGTTTTTGAATTCTTTTTCATCAAGTACGACAGCATTGGTTGAAGAAAATCCACCCATGGAGTGTCCTGAAACCGCAATAATGCCGTTCCCTGCTTTATCTTTTAACACAAAGTCCTGCTCATACATATATTGGACAGCATCATACATGGAAGTCGGCCAAAATGAAAAGAACGGAACGGGCTTTTTCATTTTCCCTGTTGAATGTCCATGGTCATACTGATCTAATGCTAAGACAACATACCCCCTTTTTGACATTTCAATCGCTTGTGCATCCTGCATTTCTGCAGAATTGAGGTATCCATGTGTTGTGATGATTGTAGGTCTTGGTTCTTTATCTGCCTCTTCAGGTTTATACAATAGCCCTGAAAGTTCCCCACTTGGCGTATCAAAATAGATGCGTGAAACATCTACCTTTCCATACGAGTTATTAAATAAACTGGCAAAAATGCTTCCTACCAAGATTAACACTAACGAAATAGCAATCCATACGATTGGCTTTTTTAACCTTTTCATATTATCCCCCTGTTTTATAACTT